>JAIEAS010000224.1 GCA_029071285.1 Clostridia bacterium | reverse complement strand
ATCAAAAATAATCAATATGGTGCGCGAAGCGGGCGCAAGCAAAGCGCCTCTTCAGAAATTTGCCGACAAAGTTGCGGGAATCTTCGTGCCCGCGGTTACGATAGCGGCAATTCTTACGTTTGTAATTTGGGTAATAATAGACGGCAAGGTCGTCCCTGCTCACAGCGTAACGTACGCCATAAGCGTTCTCGTCGTTTCCTGTCCGTGCGCTTTAGGACTTGCCACACCGGTTGCTATAATGACCGCAACAGGCAAGGGCGCCTCGCTCGGGATTTTGTATAAAGACGCCGAAAATCTTCAAAAGGTCTGCAATCTCAATACAGTACTTTTGGATAAAACCGCAACTTTGACAGAGGGTAAACCAAAGGTTTGCGACGTTATTGCTTTTGATTGCGATGAAAACGAAATTTTAAAAATCGCTTGCGGAATTGAAAAAAATTCCAACCACCCGCTTGCCAGAGCTGTGGTTGATTACGCCGAAGAGTTTGTTGAAGTTAAAAACTTTGTCTATACGGTAGGTAAAGGCGCGCGTGCAGAGTATAACGGCGAAAAATACTTTTTGGGCAACGCCAAGCTTATAGCTTCAGTCAATATTTCTAAGGAAGCAGAAGCAAAGGCGGCAGAATTATCCGCCGCGGGCAAAACGGTGCTTTATTTTGCGAACGGCAAAAAAGTTCTTGCGCTTTTAGCGGTTGCCGACACTCTTAAAGATGGAAGCGCGCAGGCGGTAGCAATGCTCAGAGCCCGCGGTATGCGTGTTGCAATGCTGACGGGTGACGAACAGAAAACGGCGTCGGCTGTTGCCGCGAGCGTCGGTATAGACGACTTTCTTGCCGAAGTTATGCCCGAGGATAAATTGAACGCGGTTAAAAACGTTCAGAGCGTCGGCGGCTGCGTTGCAATGGTCGGCGACGGAATAAACGATTCTCCCGCGCTTAAAGAGGCGGACGTGGGAATTGCCATGGGCAGCGGTACCGACGTTGCAATCGATTCGGCGGGCGTTGTGCTTGTGAGTGAAGATTTGCGCACGCTTGACACAGTGTTTGATTTAAGCCGTGCGACGGTAAGAAATATAAAGCAAAATCTGTTCTGGGCGTTTATTTACAACGTCGTAATGATTCCCGTAGCAGCGGGCGTGTTTACCCCGTTAAACTTTACATTCTCGCCCATGCTTGCCGCGCTTTGTATGAGTTTAAGTTCTTTGTTCGTGGTCGGAAATGCCTTAAGGCTTTTAAGATATAAAAATAAAAAACTGAAAGAGGATAAATTTATGAAAAAAATCGTTCACATTGAAGGTATGTGCTGTCAGCACTGCGCGGGACGCGTTGAAAAGCCGTTGTCTGCGGTGACCAACGTCGTTTCGGCAGACGTAAAGCTTAAAAAGAATATCGCCGTTATCCGCAGCCGCGAAGAGGTTGACGACGAGCAGATCAAAGCCGTTGTAACCGAGGCGGGATATACCGTTCAGTCGATAGAAGTCAAGTGACAAAATTACAGAATATATGACAATATGCGTCAGGATAACGTTTTGACATATCAGCACTTACGGCATTATAATTGATGCAGGAGGCAAGTTATGGTTGAAACAATGTTATTGGACAGGCGCACTACCGATTTAGTAAAAGAGTACGTTCCCGAAGGTGACGTACTGGACAGCATAGTCTGCTTTTTTTCAATCTTCGCAGACCCGACAAGGGTAAAAATGCTGTCCGCTCTCGCCATATCCGAAATGTGCGTAACCGATCTGTCGCGTGTGCTGAATATAAACCAGACCACGATTTCACACCAGCTCAGGTTATTGAAAAATTTAGGGATAGTCAAAAGCGAACGGCAGGGCAAAATTATTTTTTACAGTCTTGTAAACGACACGGTAAACGACGTAATGCTTAAAGGCGTTGAGTTTCTCGGTTGCTGAAAAAACGGCGGAATCAACGCCGTTTTTTTATTTCAAAATTTGTTAATTTTTTTTAAAATTTTTGTTGAAAATGAAGTTGCTTTATGTTAAAATTATTACAGCAATAATTTTATATTGGAGAATAAGGGTGAAAAAATTTAAAGTAATGCAGGCAACCGTTGCGGCGGCAATGGCGGTTTCGATGTTCAGTTTTACCGCATGCGATCTTTTCGGCGGCGGCAATGATCAGAACGGCGACGGAAACACTTACGAAGTTAAGCTGAACGCAAACGAAGGCGACGTATCGTTCACGCTTTCGGAATACGTTTCTGGCGAAGTAACATCGCTTCCCAATGCGGAAAAAGCACATTATGATTTTAACGGCTGGTATGCGGATTCGCAGTTCAGCGGTAAAGAGGTGTATTCCATTCCTAAGTCGTCCAAGGGCAACGTAGAGTACTGGGCAAAATGGACTCCCAAAACTTACAGCATAAAATATCATATTGACGGCACCGAGTATACCGAAAGTACGGTAACTTCTTATACTTATAACGTAGCAACTCAATTGCCGCAACCCGAAAAGGCTAATCATGCGCTTGACGGTTGGTATAAAAACTCTGATTACAGCGGGGAAACGGTTGGTTCGATTGCCAAGGGTGAATACGGTAATAAAGAGTATTACGCAAAATGGAATGCCGACGCGTATAATGTAACGCTTAACTTGGACGGCGGAGAACTTGCAACCAATTTGACGAGCTATACTTACGGCAAAGGCGCAACTTTACCGACCCCCGAGAAAGACGGTTACAGATTCGACGGCTGGTTTACGCAGGCTAACGGCGGCGGAACAAAAGTTGAAAGCATTACAAAAACTGACACGGGTGATAAAACCTTTTACGCAAAGTGGACTCTGACTGCCGCAATCGACGTTAAGGCAAGCGGCGGCTATGAAGAAGGCGCGTTCATTGAAATTAACACTACAGATAAAGTTAATATAAGTAATATAAAAGTTTCGTATAAGCTTTCAACCGTAAATACTTTTACACAAATAGACGACGCGCTTATCCGCGAAGTTACCAAAGACGGCAAAACCTACGTCCGTGCAGATATTGTCGGAATTTCGGCAGGCACGTATTCTATAAAGGTTTCTGCTGGCGGCAGTGATGTTGTAAAAAACAACATTGCGGTAACTGCTTACGACCGTTCGGGCTACGCGCACTTCGGTAAAACTGACGGAGTAGGCGCGTACAAGGATGACGGTACACCTAAAAATAATGCGAAGATAATTTACGTTACGGAAGCAACCAAAAACACTGTAACAGCAAAGCTTGGAAGTAAAACTTACACAGGTATAGGCAACATTCTTACAAACGTAAAGGATAGTTCTGACCCTGTAATTATTCGTATAATCGGCCGCGTTGCCGCTGCAACGTGGAACCAGATAGATTACAGCCCTAATGGTGAGTATAATCAGAAAAATAAATTGCCCGCAAGCAAAGTTAAAGGTATAAACGGCAACCAGCTTCCCACAAGCGCAAATGACCTTACTCAACAGGCATTGATTGACGGCGGTTATAATACTCTGGATACGACGAAGTATTCCATACTGAACGGTCTGTCAAGCAAAGCATCATACAGCAGCAATGCTTACGATTCGTGCTGGAATGACTGCTCTATAAGTGCAGGAGCGGAAGACGTTACCGTAGAGGGAATAGGAACCGACGCGGAAATATTCCAGTGGGGTATGACCTGGAAGTCGGCAAACTCTATCGAAGTCAGGAACCTGACGTTTGACGACTATACCGAGGACGCTTGCAGTTTTGAGGGGGCGACTGACTCGACAAACTTTACGGGTAAAACGCCCGATAAATTCAACTCGAAGAATCTTTGGATACATCACTGCACTTTCAACGAGGGCAAAAACTACTGGGACGTATCAGACGAACAAGATAAACACGAAGGTGACGGTGCAACCGACTTTAAGCGTTGCTCTTACGTTACTACTTCGTACAACTGCTATTATAAAAATCACAAGACCGGTCTTGTGGGCTCTGACGATAGCGTTTTCACGTCAAGTATAACTTTCCATCACAATTACTATAATATTTGCGCCAGCCGACTTCCCCTCGCGCGTGTTGCAAATATGCATATGTATAACAACTATTACTTTGGTTCGACGGGTACAAACATGTCACTCCGTTCAGGCGCATATGCGTTTATCGAGTACTGCTATTTTGAAAACGCAAATGGTCCTATACAAACGCAAGTGGGTACTAAAAAGCCTGACGGACAGTCTTCGTTTCTTAACGGTTGCGCAAAAGTTTATAAATGCGAATTCGTCGGGAAGCAAGTGGATACGTCAGCTTATAATGTAACCATATTAACAAAAGATTCCGATAGGACTAAAGCTGTTGACAATGACAATATTTATGCTAAAGACTTTGATACCAATACTCAGTATTTCTATTATGACAGCGTAAATAAATGCTCGAAAGTAACCAACCTTATCACTGATCTTTCGTTGGTAAAATCGCAAATTCCTAACCTTGCGGGTGTGCACAAAAAGTAATCTAACAGTAAAAAACATAAAAAGCCTTGCTTTAAGCGGGGCTTTTTATTTTCGTTTAATATATTGCAAAAATTAACTTAAAGTGCTATAATTAATTTTGCGGTATTATGGACGTTATAAAGGAAAAGTTAAAACTTCTGCCCGAAAATCCGGGCGTGTATATAATGCTTGACGAGTATGCCAACGTAATATACGTCGGCAAGGCGCGCGTACTTAAAAACAGGGTGCGCCAGTATTTCCATAATTCACCTAAGCCCGAAAAAGTTAATAAGATGGTCGCAAACGTCCGTGACTTCAACTATATTATAACCGATTCGGAAATAGACGCGCTTGCGCTTGAAAACAACCTTATAAAAAAGTATAAGCCCAAGTACAACATACTTTTAAAGGACGATAAAACTTATCCATATATCAAAGCAAATTTAAACGAAGATTATCCGAATTTTTGCATAACCCGCAAAATCAAAAAGGACGGCTGTAAATACTTCGGACCGTTTATGGGCGGTATTAACTGTAAAGATATTCTTGATATTTTACAGCTTACCTATAGCGTCAGATTGTGCCATACGCAAATTACCGATAAGCCCAAAAGGGAGTGCCTTAATTACCATATAAAGCGTTGCACTTCGCCCTGTTCACATAAGGTCGGAAAAGAGGAATACGCACAGCAGGTCAAAAACGCGCTGTCTTTTTTGGACGGCAACTATAAAGACGCGGAAAAGCTGTTAAAAGCCAAAATGCTGTCGGCAGCCGAGGGCGAAAACTTTGAGCTTGCAATCGATTATAAAAACAAGCTTGCAATGCTTTCAAAGCTTGAAGCAAAGCGTATAACTTCGCTCAGCCGCTACATCGATGCGGATATAATAGCTTATTCAACGAACAATATGTATTCTGCAGTCAACGTGCTGGTTACCCGAAAGGGCGTAATGCAGGGCGGCAGCAGCTACGCTCTGGACGAGGCGCATATGTCCGACGGCGAGGCGCTTACGGCGTTTATTATACAGTACTATTCAAATCACGAAGTCCCCGCGGAAATTATCTGCGAGCAGTTCTGCGAAAAGGAACTTATTCAGAATTACTTTAAAGAAAAGTTTGATAAGACGGTTGAAGTAACTCTTGCAAAGCAGGGGGTAAAGGCACAGCTGTTGAAAATGGCGGGAAGAAATGCAGCAGACTTTTTGGAAAAGTCGGTCGATAAAATCAAGCACAAGGACGATATGACCGTAAACGCCTGCAAGCGGCTTCAGCAGCTTTTAAATTTAAAAGCCTATCCGCGCCGTATGGAGTGTTACGATATTTCCAACATAAGCGGTGTGGATAAGGTCGGCTCTATGGTTGTATTCATCGACGGTGAAGCCGACAGACAGAGCTACCGCAGATTTAAAATAAAAACGGTAGAGGGCGCAAACGACTTTGCTTCTTTGAAAGAAGTGTTGACCCGCCGTCTATCAAAACTCGGCACCGATGAAGAAGAAAAGTTCCCCAAGCCCGATTTGATAATTATCGACGGCGGCAAGGGGCAGCTTTCTTCCGTAAAAGAAGTTTTTGACGAAATGCAAATAAGCGGGATAGAATTAATTTCGCTTGCCAAGCGCGAGGAGGAAGTATTCACGCTATACAGCGACGAAAGCGTGATTATTCCGCACCGCGACTACGCGCTTAAAACCTTGCAGCGTATCCGCGACGAGGCGCACAGGTTTGCGATAACTTATTTCAGAAACCTGCACTCTAAGCACAGCTTCGAAAGCGTGCTTACCCAGATTGACGGCGTGGGCAAATCAAAGCGGCTTGCGCTTATGGAAAAGTTCGGCTCGCTTGAAAAAATAAGAACGGCAAGCGTTGAAATCCTTGCTGAAACAGAGGGCATAGGCGAAAAGCTCGCACAGAAAATAAAGACCTACTTTGACGAAAATTTATGAGAGAGATTAATTATCCGATAATAGTTTCCGACTTTGACGGAACGTTATTAAACAGTGAACACAGCGTTTCAGACGGTGTAAAAAAAGCAATTGACGAATACGTTGCAAACGGCGGTATCTTTGCCGTATGTACTGGCAGAATGTTGTGCTGCATTTTGTCAAACGTGCGTGCGCTTGGTTTAAAGGGCTACGTCGTGGCGCATCAAGGCACGGTTATTGCCGATATCGAAAGCGGCAAGCTTATAAAATACGGCGGTTTTAAAACCGAAGAAACGGTTGAAATCTGTCGCAATCTCGAAGAACTTAATTATCCCGCAAACGTTTATGCGGGGGACGCTATGTATACGACCATTGCGGAAGACGACAGGCATTTACTGCGTTACGAGGGAATCGTAGGCTTAAAGTCAACCCACGTTGACGGAATAATGTCGGACTTCGTTTTAAAGAACGGTTTGTTCTGTCAGAAGGTTGCCGTAATGGTTGCACCCGAAGATCAGACGGAACTATTTGCCGAGCTGAAAAGACGGCTTGGTTCAAAGCATGAGGTAACTTGCAGCGCGGCGGTATTGATTGAAATTTCACCGCTCGGAAACGACAAGGGCGAGGGCTTAAAATTCCTTTGTGAAAAATTCGGTGTGCCTCTTGAAAGGTCTGTGGCGATAGGCGATAATTTAAACGATTTGGCTATGATAAAGGCGGCGGGCGTCGGGGTTGCCGTTGGTAACGCTTCGGACGGCTTAAAAGAAGAAGCTGACTATTTGACGGTTACTAACGACGAGGACGCCGTTGCTAAAGTTATTGAAAAATTCGGATTCAAAAATGATTGAAATACTTTCGCCTGCGGGCGGTGAAGAGTGCGCTTACGCCGCGGTAAATGCGGGCACGGACGCAATATATCTGGGACTTGACAGATTTTCGGCGAGGAGCTCGGCTGAAAATTTTGACGACGAAAAGTTTTTAAAAATTACGAAGTACGCACGCGCGTTCGGCGTAAAAGTTTACGTTGCGCTGAACACGGTAGTGAAGGATTGCGAACTCGAAAATTTTTTAAATTCGGTCGTGTCGGTCTGGAACGGCGGTGCAGACGCGATAATTTTACAGGACTTGTTTTTGGGGAAATTCATAAAACAGTCCGCGCCGCAGATAAAACTGCATTTATCAACGCAGGCGGGAACGTGCAACGCGCTCGGCGCACAGCTTGCCAAAGACAGCGGTTTTGACAGAGTTATTCTTGCAAGAGAAACCAAACTGAAAGACATTGAAAAAATAAGCAAAATTATTCAAACCGAAACCTTTATACAGGGCGCGCTGTGTACCTGCTTTTCCGGACAGTGTTATATGTCATCGTTTGCAGGCGGAAACAGCGGCAACCGCGGTAAGTGTAAACAGCCTTGCAGAAAACTGTATTCCATTGACAGAAGCGGCTTTGAAGAACAGGCGTACAGACTTTCGCTTTCCGATTTAAGCGTCGGTGAAAATATCCACAGCCTTATCGACGCGGGCGTAAGCTCGTTTAAAATAGAGGGCAGAATGCGCCGTCCCGAATACGTTGCCGCCGCGGTCAATTATTACAAGAGTATTTTAAGCGGTAAAGACGGCGATATCAGCGCGTTAAAGCGAACTTATAACAGAGGAAACTATACCAATGGGCTTGCATTCGGTCAGGATAAGTCGTTTATTTCCTCGGCGGTGCAGGGGCATATCGGCGAATTTGTCGGAATAATCAAGGTTGAAAACACAAAGTATATTCTTCAGACAAACCAAAAATTTTCAAACGGCGACGGCTTCAAAATTTTGCGCGGTGGGAAGGAAGTCGGCGGCGGTTCCTGCGGCGGCGAGTGCAAAGGCGGTTACCTTGTAAATACGAGAACAAGGCTGAAAAACGGCGATAAAGTATTCATTACTACAGACGTCGCACTGAACGAAAAATTGCTACAGACCAAGCGGTTGATACCCGTTAAAATTTCGGCTGAATTTCTTGCCGGAAACAGGGCAAAAATTACGGTAGACGGCGAGGAGTTTTTGGGCGACGGCGCTCTTGAGCGCGCGAACAGCAGACCGCTATTAAAAGAGGAGATTATCCGCAATTTTCAAAAGACGGACGGATATCCTTTCTCGCCTGAATTTACCGACATTAAAACCGACGGCGTGTTTATTACCGCCGCCAACCTGAATGCGCTGCGGCGCAGCGTTTACGAGAAGACGTACGCGCGGTTAACCGAAAACAAAAACGAACAAGTCTTTCCTGAATTTGTTTTACCTGAAATCACTAATGCGTTAAACGGCAAAACCGCAATTATCGCAACGAATTTAAGTGGAGTAAACGCCGATATAGGCATACTTAAATCAGACGATTATTCACAGGATTGCAGCAGCCTTTTGAATGGCTTTGAAGGCGAAAAATTTCTGTTCGTTCCGCCGTATATGACGGGCGAGGAAGTCGAAAAAATAATCGGCATTGCGGAGCAGTTTGACGGCATTTATTGCGACGGCTACTTCGGTTTCGAACTTGCAAAAAAATTAAATAAGCCGTTTTTTGCAGGAGTTGGGCTTAATATTGCAAACAGCGTATCGCTTGCAGGAGTTGAAGCTAAATATACATGTCTTTCAAAAGAATTAACAATTGCGGAGGCTGACGCGCTTTCGCAAAATAACGTGTTCTATCTTTCGGGCGGAAATATTAAAGTTATGGACCTTATATATTGCCCGTTTGAAAAAAAGTGTTCAACTTGCGACAAGCGCAAAACTTATACTCTGACCGACGGCGAAGGGCGTGAGTTCCCTTTGAGGAGATACGTTACTGGCGAGTGCCGTTTTGAAGTTTACAACTGTGCCGACCTCGTGACTAATGGCGCAAAGTGCGGCAAGATTTACGATTTAACTTTGCCGCAAAAAAATGCAAACCGTACCCGCGGTCACTCGGTGAACGGAATTTATTGATATGGACGAAAAAAGTTTACAACGACTCGAACTTGATAAAATTTTATCCGCAGCGTCCGACTACGCCGTATTGCAGGGCGGAAAGGAGCGGATAATTTCGTGCACGCCGTCCGCAGATTTAGGCGAGGTGCGGTTTCGGCTTGCCTGTACGGAAGAGTGCGATAAACTTTTATTCAGACACGGAATCGGCAAAATCGAATATTTCGGCAACCTTGACGAAATTTTGGGTTTAGCCGAAAAAGGCTCGGCGTTATCGTGCGGTCAGTTGTTGGAAGCCAATGCGCTTTTGCGTTCTGCGCGTATTGCGTTTGACGGCTTAAAAAGCGTAAACGACGACAGTATAACCATAATGCGCAACCGCGCGGAAAAGCTGTATTTCGACGTAGCGTTGGAAGACGATATCACACAAAAAATTCTGTCGCCCGATACCGTGAGCGATTACGCAAGCGATAAGCTTTTTTCTATCCGCTCGCGCATAAAAAGCCTGAATGAGAGAATACGTTCCAAGCTATCAGAATATCTCACGAAGGACGCGCAGTATCTGCAGGACGGCATAGTTACTATCAGAAACGACAGATACGTTATCCCCGTTAAGGCTGAGTATAAAAGCCGTGTGCGCGGTTTCGTACACGACCGCTCGCAGACGGGCGCAACTTTTTTCATAGAACCCGAATACGTTCTGGAATTGAATAACGAGCTTATTGCCCTTTCAATCGATGAGCGCGAGGAAGTCGAAGCGGTTTTACGAGCCCTTTCGAAACGGCTCGGAAACCTTGCAAACGAACTCCGCGCGGATATGGAAATACTGTACGATATGGACGCCGACTACGCCCGCGCAGAATACGCTTATAAATTGCACTGTACAAAGCCGAACGTAAACGGCAGGGGATATATAAATATAATCAAGGGCAGACACCCTTTGATAGACGCTAAAAAAATAGTGCCCGTGTCAATAGAGTTGGGTGCTGATTACGATTTTCTTATCTTAAGCGGCGCGAATACGGGCGGCAAAACGGTCACGTTAAAAATGTGCGGACTGTTCTCGGTTATGGCGGCTTGCGGTCTTTTTATTCCCGCATGCGAAGGAAGCAGTATCGCGGTTTTTGAAAACGTATTTTGCGATATCGGCGACAGCCAAAGCATTGAAGAGAGTCTTTCAACCTTTTCGTCGCACCTTTTAAACGTTATAAACATCTGCAACGGCGCAAACTCAGACAGCCTCGTCCTGATAGACGAACTGGGCGGCGGCACAAACCCCGACGAGGGTCAGGCGCTAGCAAAAGCGGTTGTAAAGCACTTGCTGTCAAAAGGCTGTAAGGGAATAGTTACGACACATTTTACGCCGTTGAAAGAATTTGCCTATACGCTTGACAGAACTGAAAACGCGAGTATGGAATTTGATTCAGATACCTTGAAGCCTTTGTATTCCATAAAGATAGGTTTGGCGGGCGCAAGCAATGCGCTGGCTATATCGCGGAGATTGGGGCTGCCGCAGAACATTTTAAACGATGCAACTGGTTTTCTTTCGGAAGGGGCAAGGAGCTTTGAAAACGTGCTCCGCCGCGCCGAGGACAGCAGACTGCAGGCTGACGAAAAACTGCGCGAAGCGCAGGCGCTTGAAAACGAGTGGAAGCAGAAAGTAAATCTGCTCAACAGCCGTATCGAAGAAGTCAACGCCGAGAAAGAAAAAATTTCACGCTCGGCAAGGGTTGAAAGCAGACGCATTATTTCGGAGCGGACCGAACGCGCCGAACGCATTCTTGAAGAGATAGAGGGAGTATTCAAAAAGGAAGAAATTTCCCAGTCGGACCTGATAAAGGCGCGTACTCTTAAAAATAAGCTTGAAAATATTTCTTATGACGATGACGAGCGCAAGACGCCGCAGAGTATTTACAGGCAGGCAAAGAGCGGTGAAATAAAGGTCGGGTCAGCGGTATTCGTCAAACCTATGCAGAGCCGCGGTCAGGTAGTAAGTCTAAAACGCGATGAGGCTGAAGTACAGTGCGGCAGTATGAAAATGCACTGCAAGCTTTCCGATATGCTTTTAATCGACGAGCAAAAGCAGCCGCAGAAAGTCCAGGTTGTAAAACATATTCCGCAAAATCAACCCGTCCTTGAAATTAATCTTTTGGGACTGACGGTGGAAGAAGCTCTGTATGAGGTTGATAATTTTATCGACCGCGCGGTTATGGATAATCTTGAAGAGATAAAAGTTATTCACGGCGTGGGTACGGGCAAGCTCAAAAACGCGATAGCGCAGCACCTAAAACGCCATAAAAACGTTGAAAGCTTCCGCGCCGGCAGATACGGCGAGGGTGAAAGCGGAGTTACCGTAATAAAAATCAAATAGTCAATAATTGCCTTTAAACGTAATATTATATAAATAGAATTTTATGTTTAGGGGTAAACTATTGAAAGGCAAAATAATTACCGTAATAACTAATTGCGTGCTCGTTGCAATCGTTCTGTCAGTATCGCTCATAGGCTTTTTCGGCAGTAAGGCGGTTGCCGTTTCTGGCGACAATACAAATCTTTATTACAGCGCGGAAAACGGCGAAGGCGTGAGCCTTATGTTCAACGTCTACGAGCACACTGATAACGTTCTTGAAATACTTGACGTTCTAGACGAGTACAGCGCAAAAAGTACCTTTTTTATAGGCGGAAGCTGGGCGGACGACAACGTGGACTGCGTGCGTGAAATATACAGGCGCGGGCACGAGCTTGCAAGTCACGGCTACTTTCACAAAGACCATTCGAGAATGACCTATGAGGCGAACCTTGAAGAAATCCGCCCGAGCGTAAAACTTTTAAATATGATTTGCGCAACCGATATAAAGTTGTTTGCGCCGCCGTCGGGAGCTTTTAACGATAATATGTTAAACGCTTGCCTGTCACTCGATTTAAAGGTTATAATGTGGAGCAGGGATACGATCGACTGGCGCGATAAAGACGTTAATTTAATCTGCAACCGCGCCACAAAAAATCTGCAAAAAGGAGAGTTTGTTTTAATGCATCCGACCGATTGCACGGTAACGGCTCTTCCCGAAATATTAACTTACATAAGAGATAACGGTCTTACCGCCGTTACGGTATCTCAGAACTTAGGAGCATAATGACACATTACAAAAAATTAAACAACGGAATAAGGCTTATCGTAAAGCAAATGCCCGGACTTATGTCTGTCACAATGGGAATACTCGTCCATACGGGTGCAAGCGTTGAAAGCGATAAAGAAGACGGAATTTCACACTTTATCGAACACATGATGTTCAAGGGCACAAAAAAGCGTTCGGCGTTTAAAATTTCTGACGATATGGACGCTATTGGCGCGCAGGTCAACGCGTTTACTTCAAAAGACGTAACCTGTTATTACGCCAAGTCCACAACCGGTCACGCCCCCGAGGCGTTTGAAATCCTTTCGGATCTGTTTCTGAACAGCACATTTCCCGCAGGCGAAATTAAGAGAGAAAAAGGCGTTATCGTTGAAGAGATTAATATGAACGACGACACACCCGACGATTTGTGCCTTGATTTGCTTGCACGCGCATACTACGGCGAAAACGGTTACGGAAGAAATATTTTAGGCCCGCGTGAAAACGTTTTGGGCTTTACAAAATCGGATATAAACGATTATCTCGCCAAGCGGTATACGACCGAAAAT
>JAIEAS010000223.1 GCA_029071285.1 Clostridia bacterium | reverse complement strand
CACTGGGACCCCTCGTGGGACGTTACCGGCGGACTGCTCGCCAAAAAGCGTTGCCGCGTAATCTGGGGCTGGAAAAAATAATCAAAGTAAAATTAAAGCCGACCGCTTATATAAGCGGTCGGCTTTTTGTTTTAATTTTGATTTAGTGGGATAAAATCCAGCTTTTCACGTCTTCACGGTCGATGGGAGTTATGTTTTCAACGGGATACTTCGACTGCGCGCCGCCGTAGGTATAGATAAAATACCTGCCGTCAATAGTTATGTACAGCGTTTCCTCGTAACCGCACGGGTCGCCGGGAACGCCGTAGGTAAACTTTTTATCCACTACCGAGTCGGCTGTATCGTACCATTTTCCGTTAATTTTAATGCTCATATTCCACCCCTGTGACGGAACTTCTTCCGTTTACGTGGGCATTTTAGCATTACAGAATTTTTATGTCAATTCATTATCCCGTCGGCAGAATTTGTTGCCTTTTATTATTAATAACTAAATTTTTATGTTAGTATTTAACACAAATATGACAAGTAAAATTACTTGACAGCGTCGTTTTGCCGTGTTATACTTTTGTAAAGTAAAAAGGCTTGACGCGCTTATGGATAAATTATCTTTTATAACGCTGTGGGACGCATACGGCGGACTTCTGACCGCGGTGCAGCAGGAAATAACCGATTTATACTTCAATAAAGATTTAACCGTTTCGGAAATAGCCGAGCAGAAGGGCATTTCCCGCCAAGCCGTATCCGACTGCCTGAAGGGCTGCAAAAAACAGCTTGAGGAGTACGAGGAAAAACTGCGCGTCGTGAAAAGGCTTAAAGAAATTTCGCTGGAAGTTTCCTCTCTTGCAACCGACGTATCGGTCTGGGCGGAGAATTTTATAACCGCCCACCCCGAATATACCAAAGAGATTTCCGAACTTCAGAATATATTAAATAAAGATTGACAGGTGGCATATGGGCGCATTTGCATCGTTATCCGAAAGATTAAACCATATATTTTCAAAGCTTACCAAGCGCGGCAGACTTACCGAGCTTGAGATAAAGACCGCTATGCGCGAGGTGCGCGTGGCGCTTCTGGAAGCGGACGTAAATATTCAGGTAGCTAAAAAATTCTGCGCCGACGTTTCCGAAAAAGCGGTCGGTCAGGAAATTATAAAGAGCTTAAACCCTGCCCAGCAGGTTATCAAAATAGTCAACGACGAGCTTATCGAGCTTATGGGCTCGGGCAATCAGAAGCTGAACGTTTCCCCCAAGCCGCCCACGGTAATTATGATGTGCGGACTTCAGGGCGCGGGCAAGACCACTATGTGCGGCAAGCTTGCCGTGAACCTGAAAAAGAACGGCAAAAAGCCTCTCTTGGTTGCGGGCGATATTTACCGTCCCGCGGCTATTAACCAGCTTAAAGTAGTCGGCAAAAACGCGGGCGCGGAAGTGTTTGAAAAGGGCACGCAGGACCCCGTTAAGACCGCAAAGCAGGCGGTGGAATACGCTAAGTCCATGGGCTTCGACACCGTGGTTATAGACACCGCGGGCAGACTTGAGATTGACGAAGCGTTGATGCAGGAGCTTGAAAATATCGTCAAAGCCGTGGAAGTATCCGAAATTCTTCTTACGGTCGACAGTATGATGGGACAGGTTGCGGTAAACGTTGCCAAGACCTTTAACGAGCGGCTTGAAATTACGGGCATAATTTTGACCAAGCTCGACGGCGACACCCGCGGCGGCGCGTGCCTTTCGATAAAGGCGGTTACCGGCAAGCCCGTCAAGTTTATCGGCGTCGGTGAAAAGCTGACCGACTTAGAGCCCTTCTATCCCGACAGAATGGCTTCGCGTATTCTTGGAATGGGCGACGTTCTGACCTTAATCGAAAAGGCGCAGGAAGCGGTTACCGAAGAGCAAGCCAAAGTTATGCAGAAGAAGATGCTTGAAAACACCTTCACCTTAGAGGACTACTTAACCCAGTTCGAGAGTATGAAAAAAATGGGCGGGGCGCAGGCGCTGCTTGCTATGATGCCGAATATGGGCGGCAAGGTCAGGGCGGAGGATATCGACGAGAGCAGAATCGAGCGCACTAAGGCGATTATCCTTTCTATGACAAAGCGCGAGAGGACCGAGCCCTCGATTATAAACAGCTCGAGGAAGAAGAGGATTGCCGCCGGAAGCGGTACCTCGGTACAGGAAGTGAACCAGCTTTTAAAACAGTTCGAGCAGACGAAACAACTTATGAAGCAGTTGAAGAGCGGAAAAAGAAGGTTACCCTTCTAAACCGCGTATCACATAAAAATAAAATAAAAATTTATATAAACAGGAGAATTACAAAAATGGCAGTTAAAATGAGACTTACAAGAATGGGCGACAAAAAGAGCCCCTTCTACCGTATCGTAGTTATCGATTCGCGCAAGGCGCAGTCGGGCGAGTACATCGATAAAATCGGCTACGTAGACCCCCTTAAGACCCCCGCCGAAATCAACATCGACGTTGAAAAGGCAAAGGCGTGGCTTGCAAAGGGCGTTCAGCCTACCGAAACGGTTAAAAGCTATCTTGTAAAAGCGGGCGCGCTGGAGAGAAGCAAAAAGCTTTCCGCTCCCAAGACCAACGACAAGAAAAAGAAGGAATAATCCCTTATGGAAAAGATTGAAAAACTTGTTAAATTCGTGGTTGAACAGTTCGCCGAGCACAAGGATAAAATCGAGTACAAGGTAGAAGAAAAGGAAACCGCGATAGAGCTTACCGTTCTTCTCGAAGAGGAGGATATGGGCAAGGTTATCGGCAAGCAGGGCAAAATCGCCAAGGCTCTGAGAACGCTTGTCAAGGCTTCCACTCCCCGCGACAGCAAAAAGTATCTTATTGAAATTAAAGAAAAGGCTTAAATGAAAGCACCCCTTACCATAGCGACCGTACTTAAACCGCAGGGCATACGCGGTGAAATCAAGGTTAAGGCGCTGACCGATTCCGCCGAGGACTTAAAGGCGTTTAAAACCGTGCTGATTGACGGAGAGGAATATCCCGTCTTTTCGGTGCGGGCGCAGGGCGATATTGCCTACCTTACTTTAAAGGGCATTGCCGACAGAAACGCCGCAGAGCTTTTGCGCGGCAAGGATATTACGGTTGACCGCGAAAACGCGCCCGCCCTTCCCGAGGGCAGGTATTATATCGTCGATTTAATCGGCTGCCGCGTGGAAAACGAAAACGGCAACTATCTCGGCGAGGTTACGGGAGTTACTCCCGCCAAGACCGATATATACACCCTTATAAAGGACGGCAAGGAAATTACCTTTGCCGCCGCCGACGGCGTTATTAAAGATATTGACGTCGACGGTGCGAAAATCGTAGTAAACGGTAAGAGGTTCAAGGAAGTATCCCTTTGAAAATAACCGTTCTTACCCTCTTCCCCGAAATGTTTGCGCCCCTTTTTCAAAGCATAATAGGGCGCGCGGTGGAAGCGGGCAAAATCAATATCGAGGTTGTGAATATCCGCGACTTCGCCGAAAATAAGCACAAAAAGTGCGACGACTATCCCTTCGGCGGCGGCGCGGGAATGGTTATGATGCCCCAGCCCATAGGCTCGGCAATACAAGCCGTTGACCCCGACCACAGGGCGCACAGGATTTATCTCTCGCCCAAGGGCGCAACCTTCACGCAGGACAAGGCGTTCGGACTTACGGGTTACGAACACCTTATTTTGCTTTGCGGTCATTACGAGGGGATAGACCAGCGCGTAATCGACTTGTATATCGACGAGGAAATTTCTATCGGCGACTACGTCTTAACGGGCGGCGAGCTGCCCGCTATGGTTATCTGCGACTGCGTTGCAAGACAGATTGACGGAGTTATTTCCGACGGCTCGCTCGCGGACGAAACCTTCGGCGAAAACGGTCTTGAATATCCGCAGTACACCCGCCCCGCGGTATACGGGGGATTATCCGTGCCCGAGGTTCTGCTTTCGGGCGACCACGCGAAAATCGACAAGTGGCGAAGAGCAGAGAGCGAAAAACTCACGCGCGAACGCCGACCCGATTTAAAAGGGGGCGCTAAATGAAAACTATTCAGTGGTTCCCCGGTCATATGACCAAAGCGATGCGGATGATGGAGGAGGTTCTCCCCGCGGCGGACGGAATTATTTACGTTCTGGACGCGCGCTGTCCCGCGGCTTCGTTCAATCCCAAGCTTTTAAAAATGGCGAAGTCCAAGCCCGTTTTATATATTCTGAATAAAAGCGATCTGGCGGACGGAAGGGCGGATAACCTCGTTAAAATTTTCGGCAACGCCGTTAAAATAAACGCGGCGAACGCCTCGTCGAAAAAAATTATTTTATCCGCGCTGGACAGGCTGGTTGCCGAAAAGCGCGAGAGGAATTTGCAGAAGGGTTACAGCAAGACTTTCCGCTTTATGGTAGTAGGCGTGCCCAACACGGGCAAGTCGACCGTTATCAATCTGCTTGCGGGCTCAAAGCGCGCGGCGACGGGCGACAAGGCGGGGGTTACGCGCGGCAAGCAGTGGATAAGGCTTGACGGCTTCGAGCTTCTGGATACGCCCGGCACTATGCCGCCCGCGTTCGAAAACCAGAGGCTTGCGCTGCACCTTGCGTACGTCGGCAGCATCAACGACGACATTCTCGACTTGGACGATATCGCGCTTGCGCTGCTTGCGGAGCTGTATGAAAATTATCCGTCAAGACTTGCAGAGCGTTACGGAATTTCGGGCGGAACGCCTTTGGAAATGCTCGAGCAGGTTGCAAAAAAGCGCGGCTTCGTTCTGCGCGGCGGCGAATACGATTACGAGCGTGCCGAACGCGCCGTCATAGACGATTTCAGGAAAGGCCGCCTCGGCGCGATTACGCTGGACACGGCGGAAGATTTAAACGGGTGCTTTAATGGATAAACTTAAATACGAAAGAGAACTTGCCTCAAAGGGCTTTAAATATATCTGCGGCGTGGACGAAGTGGGCAGAGGTCCGCTTGCGGGTCCCGTGGTGTGCGCGGCGGTGATTATGCCGCTTGACGAAATTATCGAGGGCGTTGACGACAGCAAAAAGCTTTCCGCAAAAAAGCGCGAAACTCTGTCTGCCGAAATTGCAAAGCGCGCGGTTTGCCTCAATATCTGCCGTATCGGGCCCGAGCAGATTGACGAGCTGAATATTCTAGAAGCCACTAAGCTTTGTATGAAGAGGGCGGTGGAAGGACTTGAAATTCAGCCCGACTTCGTGCTTACGGACGGCAATATGACACTGGATATTTCAATTCCGCAGCAGAGCATTGTTAAGGGCGACAGCCTCAGTTACTCCATTGGCGCGGCTTCTATTGCGGCAAAGGTTTTCAGGGACAAGCTTATGGACGAATACGCAGAGGTGTACCCCGGATACGGCTTTGAAAAGCACAAGGGCTACGGCACGGCGGTGCATATTCAGGCGATTAAGGAACACGGGCTGACCCCCATCCACCGCAGGAGCTTTACCAAAAAATGGCAGTAGGCGGAAAGCGCAAAACCCGCGAAGAGCAGGATAAGGAAAACAAAGAACTCGGCAAACTCGGCGAAAAAAAGGCGCGGGCGTATCTTCGGCGGAAGGGCTGGAAGATAGTAAAAACCAACTACGTCAACCCCTACGGCGAAGTGGATATAATCGCAAGAAAGGGCGACGTGCTGGCTTTCGTGGAAGTTAAAACGAGGCTTTCGGACATATTCGGAACGCCGTCGGAAGCGGTGAACAAGGCGCGGCAGCGCAAGTATATTCAGGCGGCGAAATATTATTTTTACGGCAAAGAAATCGACTGCACCGTGCGCTTCGATATTATCGAAGTTTTCCGCGGACAGTTAAACCATATAGAAAACGCCTTTTATGAAAAAGGCTTTCGCAATTAATTATTTATAAGGTGGGTTATATGGAAAAAAGAGCATACGACATTCACGCAAAACTCAACGGCGAAATTTCGGTGAAAATAATTCCCGGACATTTTGCAACCAAGCACTCGCACGTCAGCCACTGCATAGATATGACGGGCGTAAAATCCGAGCTGGGAGCGGCGAAAGCTTCGGCTAAGCTGCTTGCCGACGCGTTTTCTTCAACGCCGGTAGACACCATAATAAGCCTTGAAAGAATGAAGATGATAGGCGCGTTTATGGCGGACTATTTAACCCATTCGGGCATAAATTTAAGGCAGGAAATCGCGGTTATAACTCCCGAGCTTTCGGGCGACAAAATACTGCTTCGGGACAACTTTATTCCTTACGTCAAAAATAAAAACGTACTGCTTTTAACGGCTTCCGCGACCACCGGTCAGACGGTGCAGAGCGGTATTGCGGGGATAAGCTATTACGGCGGAACGCCCGTGGGCGCGGCGTCGATTTTCGGCGGCAAGTTTGAGTGCGGCGTGCCCTTCGTAAGCCTGTTCGGCGTGGGAGACTTTGAAAACTACTCGTCGTACGCCCCCGTCGACTGCCCCCTCTGCAAGCAGGGCGTAAAGGTCGACGCGGTAGTCAATTCATACGGCTACAGTAAACTCGTTTAAGTTCATGAAAATCCGCCGCGAAAATGTGGTTAAAAAGAAATGTGAAAATTAGGACACACCCCCTAAAATGAGTTGATTTTTAAAATTTAATCTGTTATTATAAGAACACTTCGGGCGGTCCTCTGCTATATGCACGAACGTCTTAATTGGAGGTAAGATATGAAAAATCTTGTAGAAGCTATTGAAAAAGAAGAAATGAAAAAGGAAGTCCCTGCGTTCAACGTAGGCGACACCGTAAAAGTAGGCTTCAAGGTTATCGAAGGCACAAAGGAAAGAATTCAGAACTTCGAGGGCGTCGTTATCGCTAAAAAGCACGGCGGCATCAGAGAGAGTTTTACCGTACGCAGACTTTCGTTCGGCGTAGGCGTTGAAAGAACTTTCCCCCTTCATTCACCCAAGATTGCATCTATCACCGTTGTAAGAAAGGGCAAGGTAAGAAGGGCTAAACTTTACTACCTGCGCGGACTTACCGGCAAGGCTGCAAAAATTACGGAAGTTAAATAAGTTTAAAAAAGCTCCTGCTACGTCGGCAGGAGCTTTTGAATTTAAGGAATTACTTTTATGTCTGAATATAAATTAGTTTTTAACGTTACCCGTGAAAGTTTAATCTGGGGAATACCTGACGGCAGTAAGGAAGAACTTTTCCGCGAGGTTGAAGCGGCGGCGTGCGAGCG
>JAIEAS010000222.1 GCA_029071285.1 Clostridia bacterium | reverse complement strand
GCTAAACAGATTAAATACGGCGACGAAGCACGAAAAAAGCTTGAAGCCGGTGTCAACACAGTTGCCGACACCGTTAAAATCACTCTCGGTCCCAAGGGCAGAAACGTAGTTCTCGATAAAAAATTCGGAGCTCCTCTCATTACCAACGACGGCGTTACTATCGCTAAAGAAATAGAACTTGAAGACCCCTTTGAAAATATGGGCGCACAGCTTGTTAAAGAAGTTTCAACCAAAACGAACGACGTTGCGGGCGACGGCACCACTACCGCTGTTGTTCTCGCTCAGGCTATCGTAAAAGAAGGACTTAAAAACCTTGCGGCGGGCGCAAACCCCGTTATTTTAAAGAAAGGAATTGCATCTGCGGTTGATACTGCCGTTGCAAAAATCAAATCGATTTCAAAACCCGTTGAAAACAAACTCGGAATACAGCAGGTCGCTTCCATCTCTGCCGGCGACGAAAAAATCGGCGAACTTATCGCAGGCGCAATGGAAATTGTCGGAAAAGACGGTGTTATCACAGTTGAAGAAGGCAAAACAATGGCAACCGAACTTACCACTGTTGAAGGTATGCAGTTTGACAGAGGCTACGCCTCCGCTTATATGGTAACCGATACCGAAAAAATGGAAGCCGTTTTAGACAACCCCTACATTTTGATTACCGATAAAAAGGTTTCATCCTTGCAGGAAATTCTTCCCGTAATCGAACCTATCGCTCAACAGGGCGCAAGACTTCTTATAATTGCCGAAGACGTTGAAGGCGACGCGCTTGCCGCGCTTATCGTAAATAAACTGAAAGGCGTTTTGAACTGCGTTGCGGTAAAAGCTCCCGGCTTCGGCGACAGAAGAAAAGCTATGCTTGAAGATATTGCAATCCTGACTGGCGGCACGGTAATTTCAAGCGATTTGGGTTATGAATTTAAAGACGTTACCACCGATATGCTTGGCAGAGCATCACAGATTAAAGTTGACAAGGACAACACCACCATTATTAACGGCGCAGGCGCAGCCAAAGATATTAAGGCGCGCGTAAGCTCGTTAAAGGCGCAGATTGCCGAAACTACTTCGGACTACGACAAGGAAAAATTGCAGGAACGTCTTGCAAAGCTTGCCGGCGGCGTTGCGGTTATCAACGTAGGCGCGGCAACCGAAGTTGAAATGAAAGAAAAGAAACTTCGTATCGAGGATGCGCTGGCGGCAACCCGCGCGGCGGTTGAAGAAGGAATCGTCCCCGGCGGCGGCGTTGCTCTCCTCTCCACCATCTCCGAACTCAAAAAGCTGATTGACACCCTTGAGGGTGACGAAAAGACAGGCGCAATGATAGTTATGAAAGCTATTGAAGAACCCGTTCGCCAAATCGCCAAAAATGCAGGACTTGACGGCTCGGTTGTTGTCAACACTATTCTTTCCGCAAATAAAGCAAATTACGGTTTCGACGCCCTTAAAAACCAATACGTCGATATGGTTAAAAGCGGAATTATCGACCCCACTAAGGTTTCGCGTTCGGTACTTCAGAACGCCGCTTCGGTTGCGGCAACCTTGCTCACCACTGAAAGCATTGTAACCGATATTCCCACTCCTCCCGCGCCTCCTATGGGCGGCAATCCCGATATGGGTGGAATGTATTAATCAATTTAAAAAGGCTTCGGCAAATGCCGAAGCCTTTTTTATTTATCGTTTAAAATTTTTACTGCGTTAAGCTCTGCAATCCTTTCCGTAAAAGATACTTTTTCCCGCTTTTTTAAATCCTCCGTAAACCTTGCGGAATATAAGAGATAAATGCAATAAATGGGCACCGCACCCAGATTGGTTTCCAAAAGCGAATTACCTATTAAAGTCATGATTTTATCGCTGAACGAGGCGATCTCCGCGCTGCGTATCCCGCCGACAAGCAGCGAAAACTCCCAACCGAACTGAACTGCTATGCCCGTAAGCATCAACCACAGGAGCGGCAACCGTTTGGTTTTATCTTTCTGAAACAAATTATAAACTATTGCGGCGCCGTATCCCGCAAGTAAAATAAGCGCCATATAGCCGTGATAAGCCCCCGTTGTTCTTTGAATTTTAATAGTTGCAAAATTCTCACCGAACGTGGTTGCAAGCATCGGCGCGCATATCCACCACACTACTATCAGAAGCGTAAACAAAAACTTATGCTTATCACGCGAAAGCCAAAGCCATATCCAGACGAAATTAGTTATACCGTAGCTCATTGACATCCATAAAAGCACGGCAAACATATTTCCGCCTTCAATCGACCTCGTATGCAGGGCAAGATGAAATATGCCGTAATCTACAATCATATACAGTACGCCGCCGAACAATCCGAAAATTAAAGTAGCGTATCTCTTTTTGACAAGCAATAATGCGCATAGCGCTATTAAAAACAC
>JAIEAS010000221.1 GCA_029071285.1 Clostridia bacterium | reverse complement strand
GTCTGCATATACTGTCCTCAAACCTCGCCGCGTTCTGCGAAGCGCTCGGCGGCAGGGATAATTTCACTCTGCACGCGCACAACGCGCAGATAAAGGACGCGGCTTTTTTCGGCGGCGCGGGCGTGAGAAATCTGGGCGAGCTCGTTTCAATCGAGATGAAAGCGGGAAAGCTGAGAACCTATTCGGGCGCGGAGCATCTTACGGAAGTTGCAACCTCGCTTATAAGAAAAGCCCGTTCGGTTGAGGAAGAAACTGGCGCGAAGACGCTGTACCTCGCGTTCGGATTTTTAAAATGGCGCGGGGCGAATGAAAGAGAGGACAAATTTGCGCCGATTGCGCTTTTGCCCGTCAACGTTAAAAGAACCAAGTCGCAGGCAATTTCGATAGAGCTCGGCGACGGATACGAAGTCAACACGACCCTGCTTGAATTTTTAAAGCAGGAGTTCGGAATCGACGTGCGCGGGCTCGAGGGCAAGGGACTGAATCCCAATGAAATTATTGCCGTGTTCCGCGCAAAAACCGCGAATATGAAGGGCTGGCTGGTGTACGAGGACGTGTACCTTGCACAGTTTACTTTCGCTCGCTACGCAATGTGGGCTGACGTTAAAAACAATATTTCAGAGTACAGAAAAAATCCCATTATCGCAAGCCTTTTGTCAAACTCCAACAAGCTTGCAGACAATAAGCTTGCCGCCGTCTGCGAGGACGACAGCGAACCCTGCGAGGTTATAACGCCTCTGCCCTGTGACAGCACCCAGTACGCCGCGGTTGCGGAATCTTCAAAGGGCACGACCTTCGTTCTGCACGGTCCTCCCGGAACGGGCAAGAGCCAGACTATTACGAACATAATCGCAAACGCGCTTTACAACGGGCGCAGAGTTCTTTTCGTCGCGGAAAAGCAGGCGGCGCTGCAGGTCGTTAAAAAGCGTCTTTGCGATATAGGCATAGGCGAGTTCTGCCTTGAGCTTCATTCGGGCAAGTCTGCGGACAAGGGCGAAATTATCCGCAATATCGAAAACACTCTGGCTTTGACCGCAAACTGCGACGGCGAAAAATTCGGCGGCGCGGGCGAGCGCATAAAGGAAGTGCGCAAAAGCTTAAAAGCTCCCCTTGACGCGCTGCACAAAAAGCGCAGACTGGGAGTTTCGGTGTACGAGGCGATAGTTTACTATCTGCAGAACAAGAGCGCGCCCGAGCTTGTGAATATCGAAACGACCTTCTACGACACTCTCACCAAGGAAAGGCTTGAAGAGTGCGAGAGTATGCTTATAACCGCGCAGGCGGCGGCGCAGGAGTGCGGCGGCGTTTACCGCTCGCCGTTTTCGGGCGTGAATTTAACCGCTTGCGGAAACGACACTAAGAATGCGGTACTCTGCTCGGCGGAAGTCGTACTTGCGGAGCTGAAGCACCTTAAAAACTATCTCGGGCTGTTCCTCGATACCTTCAACCAGCGCGTGAGCGCGTTCACTTATAAAAAGCTTGAAAGCCTTATCGAGATTGCTTCCATATTGAAGAGTGGCGAGCTGTCCGAATTTTTCGAGTGCGACGAGGAAGAGTTTTACAAATTCTACAACGCAAATTTAAGATACGACAGCGAGGTAAGGCACTGGCTTGCCAACTTCCGTTCATTGCCCGATATTTCGAAGTTTGCGCCGCAGATTGAAAGCGAGCTTGATAACTGGGGCGAAAATTACCGCTCGTCTAAAATACTGCTCGCAGTGTTGAAGAGAATTAACCGCTGCGCGCCCAAGTCCTTGAAGGAAAAGGACGAGGTGGAGTGGATTAAACGCGCATACGAGATTGAGGAAGCGAGAAGCCGTATTCTTACGAATACTAATCTAAGCTCGCAGTTCCTCGGAATGGGCGGCGGTATTCACGACAGAAAGCGCGAGGAATTTTTGCGTCCTTTATACAATCTGCACAAGCTGTGTTCGAAGGTGTTTATGGACTACAACGCGGACGCCTTCAATAGTGTTTGCGCCTCGGGCGAGCAGTTGAAGCCCTTAATCAACGGTTTGATTTCCGCCGCGGTCACGTTCAATAAAAGCTGCGACCACTTCTTAAAAATCACCAAAATCGACAAGGACGACTGTCAGGATTTAGACCTTTTCGAGTTCTACACCGGCAAGTGCAGCGCGCTTATCGACAATATCGATATGCTGCCCGCGTGGTGTATGTACAAGGCGACGGCGAAAAAGCTGAACGACTGCGGACTGACATTTATAACCGACGCAATGGAGAGCGGCAGAATAAGCGGAAAGCTTATTTTGTCCTCGTTCAGAAAAAACGTTTACCGCAACTTTATACAGACAAATATTCCCGCGGACGAAACGCTTTCGTCCTTCTCGGCGAACGTTCAGGACGCAACGGCGGCAAACTTTTCACAGCTTTTGGAAGAGTTTTCAACTTTGACGAAGGAAAAACTGCGCGCAGACTTAATTTCGCGTCTGCCCGCAAAGGAAACCGAGGGACCGCTTGCTCTGGAGCTTATGACCTTCCAGCGCAGCATAAAGGGAAATATGCGCGGGCTTAATTTGCGTAACCTGTTTTCCGAAATCCCCGAGCTTTTGCGCGTTGTCGCACCCTGTCTTTTAATGAGCCCGATAACGGTTTCGCAGTATCTGCCGCCGCGGTCGGATTTGTTTGATATGGTAATCTTCGACGAGGCGTCGCAGATGCCCACCTGCGAAGCGGTTCCCGCTCTGGCAAGGGCAAGGAGCGCGGTTATAGTCGGCGACCCCAAGCAGATGCCCCCGACATCCTTCTTCACGACAAGCGGTCAGGACGAGGACAATCCCGAAACGGACGATCTGGAGTCCGTTCTGGATGACTGTCTGGCTCTCGGCATTCCCGAAAAGCACTTAATATGGCACTACCGCTCGAAGCACGAAAGCCTTATCGCCTTTTCGAATATCACGTACTATTCGAGCAGGCTTTGCACATTCCCCTCACCCGACACCCTCGAAAGCAAGGTTCAGCTTAAATATATCGAGGAGGGCACCTACGAGCGCGGCGCAACCAAGTGCAACCGTCTTGAAGCGGAGGCGTTGGTCAACGAAGTAATAAGGCGGCTCAAAGACGAACGGCTTAAAAATTCGAGCATAGGAATAGTAACCTTCAGCACGCCCCAGCAGGTTTATATCGAAAGGCTGCTGAACAAAAAACTTATTTCAAACCGCCTTGAAAGCGCGGCGTACGACCGCGAGGAACCGCTTTTCGTCAAAAATCTTGAAAATGTTCAGGGGGACGAAAGGGACGTTATACTCTTTTCGGTGTGCTACGGTCCCGATAAGTACGGCAGAATTTCTTTAAACTTCGGACCGTTGAACCAGCTAGGCGGATGGCGCAGACTTAACGTTGCGGTATCGCGCGCAAGGGAAGAGATGATGGTGTTTACCTCAATGCGCTATTCGATGATAGATATGTCGCGCACCACCTCGCGCGGGGTTGCGGGGCTTAAAGCCTTTCTGGAATTTGCCGAAAAGGGCAGGACGAGCATATCTGTCAAGAGCAACGAAATTATTTTAAACAAGCAGTCGATAGGCAAGTTCGTCGCGGAAGAGCTTTCCGCCTACGGCTACGACTGCCGCTGCGACGTGGGCGTTTCCGACTTCAAGATTGACGTTGCGGTTGTGGACCCCAAAAACAAGCACAACTTTATTCTCGCCGTGCTTTGCGACGGCAAGCAGGAATTTTCGGTCAAGGACAGAACGGTTATGCAGGTTCAGACCCTGAAGCGCGGCAACTGGAACGTCGTGCGGCTGCACTCGCTGAACTTCTTCAACAATCCCAAGCGCGAGATAAAGAAGATAAAGGACTACCTCGACAAACTGACTTCGGGCGGACTGAAGCCCGCGCTCAACTTCAAAAAGCCATATAAGTTTGCAAAAGCCGAGGCAAAGGCGCAGACGCCCGACTATATTTTAAGCGGTGAAAACGACGCCGAGGTTATGCGCGTAATCAAATCGGTTGTTGCCGCCGAAGAGCCGATTTCAACACAGTTTTTAATGAAGCGCACGCTCGCGGCGTACGGCATCTCGAAGTACGGCGTAAAGCTTGAAAGCAAGCTCCGCTCGCTGATTGATAAGTGCGGGTTTGAAAGCTGCGCTATGCTCGGCAACGTCTACTACTTCAAAGCCGATAAATATTCGGGCTTTGACAGGTACCGCGTGGAAGAGGGCGTAAGCCAGCGCGCCGCCGACACCGATTTTACGCCATACGACGTAATTTCGCTAATAAAGAGCATACTTTTAAACAAAGTCAGCGTGTACGCGGACGAACTTATCCCCGCGGTATTGAAAGAGCTGAAAGCCCGCGCAAGCGATAAGCTTTGCTCGTTCGTTTCCGCTTGCATTGACGAGGGGGTGCGCCGCGGAATATTTATCCGCAGCGTATCCGACAAGATATCACTTTCTTAATTTAAATTTACGCCCCGCGCCGACAGGCGCGGGGCGTATTTTGTTATGCTTTTAAGTCAATAACTTTTATATGGAAAATAAAAGCGTTTGGAAAGATAGCGGGTTAAATTATCCCGCAATCGAAGCGGGCGACAGGGATATCGTTGTTATAGGCGGCGGAATCGCGGGTTTTTTGTGCGCGTATTATCTGTCCGAGGCGGGGCGGAAAGTTACGCTTATCGAAGCGGACAGACTTTTTTCGGGTACGACTAAAAACACGACCGCAAAAATTACTTACAATCAGGGCGACGTCTACGCCGACCTCTATACCCGATACGGACGGCTTGCAGCCGAGCTTTACTACAAGTCGCAAGCTGAGGCAATGGAAGAATACAAAAGCCTCGTTGAAAAATATGGAATCGACTGCGATTTCGAAGAGATGGACGGCTATATTTTCAGTAAGCAGGACAGCCGCGCATTAAAGAAGTCGTGCGAGCTGTTGCAGTCTTTCGGCGCGGACTGTGAGCTTTGCGGAAATACCGATTACGTCGATTCTAAAATTGCGCTGAAAGCGGCAGGGCAGTACGTTTTCGACCCGCTCAAATTTTTGTCCGCGCTTCCCGTCAATTTTGAAATTTTCGAAAACACGCGCGCAATAGACGTTGACCCGAAAACAAAGCTTATTCAGACCGACGGCGGGTTTATAAAGGCGAACAAAATTATTATCGCCACGCATTTCCCCATAATCAACTCGCGCGGGGCGTACTACTTCAAGCTGAGGCAGTCAACCTCTTACACGGTTGCCGTAAACGGAAAAAAGGCGGACGCTATGTATCTTGACGAAAAGGACGACGGGCTTTCAATCCGCCCTTTCTACGGCGGAAGCATTTTAGGCGGCGGCGACCACAGAACGGGACGGGCGAAGGAGTGCGGACACTTTACAAACCTCGAAAGGACGGCGAAGGAGCTTTTCGGCGGCGAAGTTACGCACCGCTGGCACGCGGAGGACGTTATGACCTTTGACGGAATGCCGATGGCGGGCAGGTATTCCAAAACGACCGAGGGTATCTACGTCGTTACGGGCTTCAATAAATGGGGTATGACGAACGCGCTTGTCTGCGCTAAAATTATCAGGGATAAAATTTTGGGCAAAGAGAACGAATACGCAAGACTTTTTTCGCCTCAGCGCAAGATTAAGGGCGCGGCGGGTGACATTATTTCAAACGCGTTTACTAATATCAAGGAAATTGCCCTCGGATATTTCAGAATAACTTTCAAAAGCGCGCGGAAAATCAAAAAGGGCAGCGGAAAGGTAGTTCGCATAAACGGCAAAAAACGCGCGGTGTACAGGGACGATAAAGACAATCTGCACGTAATCGGCAGTATGTGTCCGCATATGCACGGCGAGCTGAAATGGAACGCCGACACGCAGTGCTGGGAATGCCCCTGTCACGGCTCGCGGTTCGATATATACGGAAATATCCTTTCCGAACCCGCTACAAAATGCTGTAAATACAGAAAATATGAATAATAAAAAACAGCGGGCGGACTGCAAATCCGCGCGCTGTTTGTATTTATTGTTTAAATAATATCCGTCATATCGTATTTGCCTGCGGGTTTGCCTGCAAGCCATTTGGCGGCTTTAATTGCGCCCTCGGCAAAAACGCGCTTTGAGCTTGCCGAGTGGGAGAGGGTAACAACCTCGTCGCAGCCCGCAAAAATCACGTCGTGCTCGCCGACGATAGTTCCGCCGCGCACCGCGTGGATGCCTATTTCGTTTCCGCGCTTGCCGACCTTTCCCGACCTGCCGTTCAGATATTCTTTACCGCCATCAAAAGCGGCGTTCGCGCTGTCCGCAAGCATAAGCGCGGTGCCCGACGGCGCGTCAACCTTCTGATTATGGTGCTTTTCGATACTTTCGATATCGAATTTTTCGCCCAGAGTCTTAGCCGCTTCGCGCACGAGCTTTACAAGCAGGTTCACGCCTATAGAAAAATTCGCCGTCTTGAAAACCGCGATTTTTTCGGCGCAGCCGTCGATAAACTTCAAATCGCTTTCGGTATAGCCCGTTGCGGCAAGCACTACGGGAACGCCCTTTTTGACCGCCCAGTTCAATTCGGCGTTCAAAGCGGCGGGTGAGGAGAAGTCAACGACGACGTCAACCTTTTCCTTCACGCAGTCAAAAGTTTTGTATACGGGGATATCGCCGTCGCCGCCGTTTATATCAACGCCGCACACGGCGCGGGCAGTATTGTCGCCCTGCAAAAGTTCGGTTACGGTTTTTCCCATTTTGCCGCGTATTCCGCAGACTAAAATATTAATCATACACTTTCAATCCCGCATTTTTAATAGCTTCGCGAAGTTTCACTTTGTTGCATTCTTCAAGCTCGGTGAGGGGAGAACGGGGCACGCCCGCTTTAAAGCCTATCATATTATAAGCTGCCTTGATGGGAATGGGGTTAATTTCAAGGTAGCACGCGTCCTCGAGCGGCAGCAAAAAGTCCTGAACTTCGTTCGCTTCTTTAAGCTTGTTTTCCGAAACGAGTGTATACAGTTTTTTCATTAGTTTGGGCGCGATATTCGAAGTAACCGAAATAAGCCCCGAGCCGCCGATTGCAAGCATAGGCAGGTTAAGGAAATCCTCGCCCGAAAACAAATCCATCTTTCCGCGAATTCTGCGCATCGTTTCGCAGATTTTCGCCATTTTTCCGCTCGCTTCTTTTATGCCCGCCATGTTGGGGATTTCCGCAAGCTTTTCAGCCGTTTCGGGCTCGATATCAACCGCCGTGCGCGAGGGCACGTTGTACG
>JAIEAS010000220.1 GCA_029071285.1 Clostridia bacterium | reverse complement strand
TCATTGCGAGGGAGCAACGCGACCGCGGCAATCCAGACCGTACGCTCATTTTAAGTGCTTTGCTTCTGGATTGCTTCGCTTCGCTCGCAATGACGGAGTGAACGGCACTCAAAATTACAGCAAAAAGCCCGCCGAGGGGAAGCTCGGCGGGCTTAATCGGGGATAAAAAAAGCGATATTAAAAAGCTTTACAATATTTCCGCTTTATGATATTTTTAATATACAATATTATATAAGGAAAAATTATGAAAAAGTTTAACGTAGGCGTAATCGGCGCAACCGGTATGGTGGGACAGCGGTTTTTGCTGCTGCTTGAAAATCACCCGTGGTTCAACATAGTTTGCCTTGCGGCGTCGGCTAATTCGGCGGGTAAAAAGTACGCCGAGGCGGTAAGGCGCTGGCATATGAGCGAACCCATTCCCGAAAAGTATAAAAATATAGTGGTTTTAGACGCAACGGCAGACAAGGAAAAAATTGCAAAACAGGTTGATTTTTGCTTCTGCGCGGTGAATATGCCCAAGGAACAGATTCGCGAGCTCGAAACCGAGTACGCGCGCCTCGAGTGCCCTATCGTTTCAAATAACTCGGCGCACCGCGGAACGGGCGACGTTCCTATGATTATCCCCGAAGTCAACGCCGACCACCTTGCGGTTATTCCCGCACAGAAAAAGAGGCTTGGAACAAAGCGCGGTTTTATTGCAGTGAAAAGCAACTGCTCGCTTCAGTCCTACGTTCCCCTTCTGCACCCTTTGAAAAAATTCGGGATTAAGTGCGCGGCGGTAACTACTTATCAGGCGATTTCTGGCGCGGGCAAGACTTTTGAAACTATGCCCGAGATTTGCGACAACGTTATTCCCTATATCGGCGGCGAGGAGCAAAAGAGCGAAATCGAACCCCTGAAAATCTGGGGCGAAGTTAAGGGCGGCGAAATCGTGCCCGCAACCTCTCCCGTTATCACGGCGCAGTGTCTGCGCGTGCCCGTGAGCGACGGACACACGGCGGCGTGGTTCGTTTCCTTTGAAAACAAGCCTACGAAAGAGC
>JAIEAS010000022.1 GCA_029071285.1 Clostridia bacterium | reverse complement strand
GCACGTAACCGTAAGACTCGTAAACAAAGTAAAGGAAGAGGTCATCGACCAGCCCGTATTTATGGGCGAGTTCCCCTTGATGACCGACTCGGGTTCGTTCATAATCAACGGCGCCGAGCGCGTAATCGTATCGCAGCTCGTCCGCTCGCCCGGCGTTTACAACGCTTCCACCCGCGACAAGACGGGTAAGGAAATGTTCGGCACGACCGTAATTCCAAACCGCGGCGCGTGGCTCGAGCTCGAGCAGGACGCTCAGGGCGTAATGTGGGTTCACGTTGACAGAAAGCGTAAAATCTGCGCAACCGTTCTTCTGCGTGCGCTCGGCTTCGGCTCGGACAGAGCCCTTCTCGATTTGTTCGCAAACGAAAAAATGATCGAGAACACCATTGCAAAGGACACGACCAAATCCGAGTCCGACGGTCTTATCGAGCTGTACAGAAGACTCCGCCCCGGCGAAGTTCCCACCGAAGCTTCGGTTAAACAGCACCTCAACAATCTGTTCTTCGACCCCCGCCGCTACGACGTGGTTAAGGTCGGCAGATACAAGTTCAACAAAAAGCTCAACCTTGCATACCGTCTTCCCGGCTGCAAGCTTGCAGAGGACATCTTCAATCCCGAAACGGGCGAAGTAATGGCGCACGCGGGCGAAATCGTAACCGAGGCTCAGGCAATCGAAATGCAGGACGCGGGCGTGAACGAGGTGTTCGTTCTCGTATCCGACCCCGAGCAGGGCGAAATCAAGCACAAGATTATTGCAAACAACACGGTTAACTTCAAGGCGGTTTCCGATAAAAACCACAAGGTTTTCGGACTTCTGCCTACAATATATTATCCCAACTTCAAGTTTATGCGCACCATTGCAGAGGAATGCAGGAGCGCGAAGAGCGAAGAAGTTGCCGCAAAGTATCAGGACGAAATCAACGCAATTTACTACACGGCTGAAATCGGCGAAACCGAGGACGAAAAGCCCGAGGAGAAGAAGAACAGAGAAAAGCGCCGCGAAACCCGCGTGAAGTTCGTTGAAGCCTGCAAAAAGTTCGCGGAACTTTTAGAGTCGGACAAGACCGTTCTCGACGCAGACGAAAAGAAAACTATCAAGCCCATTATCGAAAAGCTCAACCACAAGCATATCACGGTTGACGATATCGTGGCTTCTATTTCCACAAATATCGATTTGCAGTACGGCATCGGCACTATCGACAATATCGACCACCTCGGCAACCGCCGTGTGCGTTCGGTCGGCGAGCTTTTGCAGAACCAGCTGCGTATCGGTATTGCAAGACTTGAAAAACTTATCAAAGAGCGTATGGCAACGCAGGACGCGATGGAAGTTACCCCTTCGGGACTTGTAAACGTCCGTCCCGTTTCCGCGGTCATCAGAGAATTCTTCGGTTCGTCCCAGTTGTCGCAGTTTATGGACCAGACCAACCCCGCGGCAGAACTTACCCACAAGCGTAAGCTTTCCGCGCTCGGCCCCGGCGGTCTGAACAGAGACAGAGCAACCTTCGAAGTGCGCGACGTTCACCACTCGCACTACGGCAGACTCTGCCCCATTGAAACTCCCGAAGGTCAGAACATAGGTCTCATTTCATCCCTTGCGACTTTCTCGCGCGTAAACGAGTACGGCTTTATTATGAGCCCGTACAGAAAGGTAGAGCACGTCAAAGACGCCGAGGGCAAGATTATCGAAACGAAGGTTACCGACCACGTCGATTATCTCACCGCGGACGAAGAGGACAGATATATCGTCGCTCAGGCGAACGAGCCTCTGGACGAGAACAACCACTTCGTCAACGACCATATCGGCTGCCGTCACCGCGATTTGATTACCCAGTACACCCCCGACAAAATGGACTATATGGACGTAAGCCCCAAGCAGCTCGTTTCGGTTGCAACCGCGCTCATTCCTTTCCTTGAAAACGACGATACCAACCGTGCGCTCATGGGTTCGAACATGCAGCGTCAGGCGGTTCCCCTTATGAAGACCGAGAGCGCGATTGTCGCTACCGGTATCGAGGACGCAATCGCGCGCGACAGCGGCGTTATGGTCAAAGCCAAAGCGGCAGGCGTTGCGGTGGGCGTTTCCTCCGACCTTATTAAAATTAAAGAAGAAAACGGCCTTGTAACCGAATACAAACTCAAAAAGTTCGAGCGTTCCAACCAGGGCACCTGCCTTAACCAGCGTCCTATAATTAACACGGGCGACAGAGTTGAAGCGGGCGAAATTATCGCCGACGGTCCCGCGACCAACAACGGCGAGCTTGCCCTCGGTAAAAACATTCTCATCGGCTATATGGAATGGGAAGGTTACAACTACGAGGACGCAATCCTTATTTCCGAAAAACTTATTCAGGACGACGTGTTCACTTCAATCCACATTGAAGAGCACGAAACCGAAGCAAGAGATACCAAACTCGGCGAAGAGGAAATCACGCGCGACATTCCCAACGTTTCCGAGGACGCGCTTAAAGACCTGGACGAGGACGGTATTATCCGCGTCGGCGCGGAAGTTCAGCCCGGCGATATTCTCGTAGGTAAAGTAACCCCCAAGGGCGAAACCGAGCTCACCCCCGAAGAAAGATTGCTCCGTGCAATCTTCGGCGAAAAGGCAAGGGAAGTAAGAGATACCTCTCTGAAAGTTCCCCACGGCGAGGGCGGTATAGTAGTAGACGTCAAAATTTTCACCCGTGAAAATAAAGACGAACTTTCACCCGGCGTAAATAAACTCGTCCGCGTGTACATTGCGCAGAAGCGTAAAATTCAGGTCGGCGACAAGATGGCGGGACGCCACGGAAACAAGGGCGTTATTTCCCGCGTACTGCCTCAGGCGGATATGCCTTTCCTTGCGGACGGCACACCCCTTCAGATAGTTTTAAACCCGTTGGGCGTTCCTTCGCGTATGAACATCGGACAGGTTCTCGAAGTTCACTTGGGACTTGTCTGCAAACAGCTCGGCTGGAAGATTGCAACCCCCGTATTCGACGGCGCGACCGAGCAGGACATTAAACAGCTTTTCAACGAAAATCAGCTTATCAACCCCGAAGGCAAGGTAGACGGTAAAATTCAGGTCTACGACGGCAGAACGGGCGAACCTTTCGAAAACCGCGTAACCGTCGGCGTTCAGTATATGATTAAGCTCATTCACCTCGTTGACGATAAAATCCACGCGCGTTCAATCGGACCTTACAGTCTGGTTACGCAGCAGCCCCTCGGCGGTAAAGCGCAGTTCGGCGGACAGCGTTTCGGCGAAATGGAAGTCTGGGCGCTTGAAGCATACGGCGCGGCGCACATCCTGCAGGAAATCCTCACCGTCAAGTCGGACGATATCGTGGGACGTGTAAAGACCTACGAGAGTATCGTAAAAGGCAACAACATTTCCGAGCCCGGTATTCCCGAAGCGTTCAAAGTGCTTTTGAAAGAGCTTCAGTCGCTCGCGCTTGACGTCAAGGTTCTTACCGAAAACGGCGAAGAGCTGATTATCCGCGAGCTTGACGACGACGATGAAGCAATTCCTTCGGCAAGGGCGCGCGAGGCTCAGGAACTCGACGCAAGACTTCCCGAAGAGGAGTTCGACCTTGCGGCAGAGGAAGAGAGCGGCGAAAACGACGAAATCGAACCTATTTCTATCTTCGATAACGACGAGGACGATTTCGCTGGCAAGGAGCTGTTCGCAGGCGAAGACGACGAGGACGACGACGAATTAGACAAGTTCACGTTGTTCGACACCGACGACGAAGGCAGCGAGGAATAAAGGGAGGTTAAAATAATGTTTGAGTTAAACGATTTCAGTTCTATCAAAATCAGCGTAGCTTCCCCGGAAAAAATCAGGGAACTTTCCAAGGGCGAGGTAACCAAGCCCGAAACCATAAATTACAGAACACAGAAGCCCGAAAAGGACGGACTTTTCTGCGAGCGCATCTTCGGACCGATGAAGGACTGGGAGTGCCACTGCGGAAAGTACAAGCGTATCCGTTATAAGGGCATCACCTGCGAAAAGTGCGGCGTTGAAGTTACCCGCGCAAAAGTCAGACGCGAAAGAATGGGACACATCGAGCTTGCCGCTCCCGTATCGCACATATGGTACTTCCGCGGCGTGCCTTCGAGAATAGGTCTTATCCTCGATATGAGCCCCAAGGCGCTCGAACAGGTTATCTATTTTGCGGCTTACGTCGTAATAGACCCCGGCACGGTGCCCACAGTTGAATACAAGCAGGTTATCAACGACAAAGAACTCCGCGAAATCGAGGAAAAATACGGCGAAAGCGACGTTACCGGTCTTAAAGTCGGTATGGGCGCGGAAGCTATCCGCGAGCTTTTAATGGCGGTAGACCTCGACAAAGAATGCGAAGAAACCAAAAAAATTATCGACACCAGCAATGCGGCGCAAAAGCGTGTTAAAGCGGTAAAGAGAATCGAAATTCTCGAGTCGTTCCGCAAGAGCGGCAACCGCCCCGAATGGATGGTACTTACCGTTCTTCCCGTGCTTCCTCCCGAACTTCGTCCTATGGTTCAGCTGGACGGCGGCAGATTTGCTTCATCCGACTTAAACGACTTGTACAGAAGAGTTATCAACCGCAACAACCGTTTAAAGAGAATGATGGAACTCGGCGCGCCCGATATGATCGTCAAAAACGAAAAGAGAATGCTGCAGGAAGCGGTTGACGCCCTTATCGACAACGGCAGACGCGGCAAAGCTCTCTCGGGCCCTTCCAACAGAGAACTTAAATCTCTCTCGGGAATGCTCCGCGGCAAACAGGGCCGTTTCCGTCAGAACCTCCTCGGCAAGCGTGTCGACTACTCGGGACGTTCGGTTATCGTCGTAGGACCCGAACTCAAACTGTACCAGTGCGGACTTCCCAAGGAAATGGCTATCGAGCTTTTCAAGCCCTTCGTAATGAAGAAGCTTGTTGAAAGCGGACAGTGCCACAACATAAAGAGCGCAAAGCGTACCGTAGAAAAGGCTAAACCCCTCGTTTGGGACGTACTCGAACAGGTTATCAAAGAGCACCCCGTGCTTTTGAACCGTGCGCCTACGCTGCACAGACTTTCAATTCAGGCTTTCGAGCCCGTGCTTATCGAAGGCAGAGCAATTAAAATTCACCCGTTGGTTTGTACCGCGTTCAACGCGGACTTCGACGGCGACCAGATGGCGGTTCACGTACCTCTCTCGGTCGAAGCTCAGGCGGAAGCAAGATTCTTAATGCTTTCCTCAAACAATATTTTAAAGCTTTCGGACGGCAAGCCCGTTATGCAGCCCGCGCAGGATATGGTTCTCGGCGCGTACTACCTGACGATTATCCGCCGCGAGGACGGAAAATATTACCGTTGGGGCGGCGACAGATATTACGCTTGCGGCGAAAATGACGAAGGCGCGGAAAAGTACGTTGCAAACGCATACATTTCCGAGGACGAGGCGCTGATGGCTTATCAGATGAAGCTCGTTCATATGCAGGACGAAATTTTCGTAAGGCGTCAGGTAACTACCCCCGACGGCGAAACCGTTCAGGGCAGAGTAAAGACCACGGTCGGCAGAATTATATTCAACTCGAATATGCCTCAGGATCTGGGCTTCGTTGAAAGAAAGACCGCCAAGGATTATCTTAAATACGAAATTTCGTACGAGTTCTTGGGCTCGGCTGTTGCAGTCGGTAAAAAGCAGCTCGGCAAAATCGTTGAACGCTGCTTCAAGACGGGCGGCGCGCCCAGAGCGGCAGACGTTCTCGATAAAATCAAAACTCTCGGATACAAATACTCGACTATCGGCGCAATAACCACTTCGGTATTCGATATGCACATTCCTGACGCAAAGAAGGAAATAGTTGCCGAAACCGAAAAGAAAGTTATTCAGATTGAAAAGAAATACCAGCGCGGACTTCTCCGTGAGGAAGAGCGTTACAACGCGGTAATCAGCGCGTGGGACGAAGCGACCGATCAGGTTACCGATGCGTTGAAAAAATCGCTCGACAAGTTCAACCCCATCTGGATGATGGCGGACTCGGGCGCCCGCGGTTCAATCGACCAGATGAAACAGCTTTCAGGTATGCGCGGACTGATGGTTAACCCTCAGGGTAAAAAGATCGAAGTTCCCGTTAAATCCTGCTTCCGTCAGGGACTGTCCGTTCTCGAATACTTCATTTCGTCGCACGGCGGTCGTAAAGGTCTTGCCGATACCGCGTTAAAGACGGCTGACTCGGGTTACCTTACCCGTAGGCTCGTCGACGTTTCGCAGGACGTTATCGTCAGAGAAGAAGACTGTATGGCGGGCAGCAAAAAACCCCGCGGTATGGTTGTCAAGGCGATTATCGGACCCAACGGCGAAGTTATCGAAGGACTTGAAGACAGAATTCAGGGCAGGTTCGTTGCCGAAGACGTCAAGGACAAGGACGGCAACGTAATCGTTGCGCAGAACCACTTCGTAACCGACGCGCTTGCAAAGCAAATCGTAAACGCGGGAATCGAGCAGGTTTCAATCCGTTCGGTATTCAGCTGCAACTCGCGCTACGGCGTATGCGCTAAGTGCTACGGCAAAAATATGGCAACCAACACTCCCGTACAACCCGGCGAGGCGGTCGGCGTTATCGCGGCTCAGTCCATCGGCGAACCCGGTACCCAGCTTACCATGCGTACCTTCCATACGGGCGGTATCGCGGCGACGGGCGATATTACACAGGGTCTTCCCCGTGTAGAAGAACTTTTCGAAGCGCGCAAACCCAAGGGCTGCGCAACCCTTTGCGAAGTTTCGGGTATAGTTACGGTTGACGATAAGGACAACTTAAAGCACGTAATCATCAAAGACGCTGTTACGGGCGACGTTAAAAAGGAATACACTCTGCCCTTCAACGCAGAGCTTCACGTAAAATCGGGCGACACCGTTCAGCCCGGCGACGTGCTCAACGCAGGTTCGGTATATCCTCAGGATATCTTAAGAATTTCGGGCGTAAAGGGCGTTCAGGACTATATCCTCGAACAGGTTCAGTCCGTTTACCGCTCGCAGGGCGTTGATATCAACGACAAGCACGTTGAAATTATCGTCCGCCAGATGCTCAGAAAGGTAAGGATAGAAAGCGCAGGCTCAACCGAGCTTCTCCCCGGCGAAACGGTGGATATGTTCACGGTTGAGGAAGAAAACCGCAAGGCAATCGAAAACGGCGGAACTCCCGCACTGCAGAAGCGCGTGCTCCTCGGTATTACCAAGGCGGCGCTGTCCACCGATTCCTTCCTGTCGGCAGCGTCCTTCCAGGAAACAGCAAGGGTTCTCACCGACGCGGCTATCAAGAACAAGGTTGACCCGCTTCTGGGACTTAAGGAAAACGTTATTATCGGTAAGCTCATTCCCGCGGGCACGGGCGTTAAGGAATACAAAAATATGTCCCCCGTGCTCAATACCAACTTCAATAGCGTTGTAAATTCCGACGAAGAATAATAA
>JAIEAS010000219.1 GCA_029071285.1 Clostridia bacterium | reverse complement strand
TTAATACTGTCTTTTATATGCGCAGCATTATTATGCTGTGCTTTTGTATTGCCAAAATTGGGCAATAGTGCAAAAGCGGCTGTCAAGCCCAACGACGAAACTGACGGTACGGCAATTAAATATGAAGCTACTTCATTTAAGCAATATTACAACCCTGTTGAAAAGTCTCAGCCGGGCGATATACCTTATGGCTTGCTTGGTGCAGTTGATACGGGCAAAGGTATTTGTGAACTTGACCAAGATGCCAAAAGAATAGATATAACAAAAAAATCTATCGGCTATCACCAATTAGTCGGATACGTGGCATTTAAGGCGACTTTTAAAGTTCCCGCTATGACGGAATACGAAATAGAAATTTCATATTCAGCTTACGTTAAAAGGGGAGGATCCGCTTCTTCCACCGCTCCCGTAGGGTGCGCATTGTTTTACTTTGGAAATACTTTTGACAATCCTAGTGCTTCCGACCATTCTTCGGAATTGAATTTTGTGGGATACGGTACAGCGAGCAGTTCAGGCTTGACACCTGCTAATTATGTTTGTAATAGCAAGCTTGATGTAAATACAAATGCCGCAGGAACGTTTGACGGACAATTACCTTTATTAACCATTAACAATAATACAACGAATGAAGCCAATTATACGGCTTACTTCGGTTATTACGCATTTTGCTCGTCTGCCTCGGCATACGTAATTACAATGAACAGCTATCTTGAGCTTTCAGATTCTATAACGGTTACGCCGATAGCAAATGCGGATGACTTCGGGCTGGACAAAACCGAGGATGACTATACAGGCAACGATATTGACTTTACGCTTGAAAACTGGGACAACGCAAGGGTTGCGCTTACAAGCTACACCCGTAAAAAGTTAGACGGTACAGTTGAAACTCTTTACACTTACAGCAACGATGCAACCGAAACTGTCGGCGGAACGGGGAGCAACCCGCTTAACGGCACTTCGGTAATAAAGGCGGTAAAGGCGGGAACGTATACCTTAAAATTTGATATTTACTACTGGTGCGGCGCGGTATGGGATAGTGATACCAACGACCAAACCACCAAGACGTTTACCTTTACGATTAAGCCCAAAGAGATAGCAAAGCCGACAATTGCGGATGCGCAAAAAGAAAAGGCTTATACGGGCAGCGCAATTGCGTTTAATTTCAGCTCTACCCTTTCAACGGCGGACTGGGCAAATTATATAAAAGAGCTTGATAAAAATAAAATGACGGTAGCCGACAACGGCGACAAGAACAGCGTAGTCGACAAGAAAAACAAGACGGTTGAAATTACGCACGTGGGCAGTTACACCGTAAAATTCGAGCTTGCGGACACCGAAAACACCGTGTGGGCAGACCCTGCCTCGACAAACAGCGGCACTACCGTGGGTGATTATACAGTTGGCGGCACAAAAGACCATACGCTTAAAATTACGCCCGCAACGCTTACAACCGCATTAGACTGTAACTATAAACCAGACGGCAACTGGAAGTGGGACGCGGGCACGGACGACGTTGAAATAGAGGTCACGGTTTCGGGCTTTAAGCTCGATTCCGACACGACCGATACGGATGCGGACAAGGTTACCCTTGCATACTATTACAAAGAAAACAAGGACGGCAGCGTTGAAATTCCTTTGACGGGAAGTGCGGTTGTCACAAACGAAACGTACGGCGGAACGGCTAAAACGATTACCGCAAAAATTACGATGCCCGACGATATAAAGCCCAACACGGAGGGTTATATCTTCGGCGTAAAGCCTGACGGCACTAACGGCGCAAACGGCAACTATACCGTTAAAGAAAACGAGGCAACGCATACGTTTAAAGTGGAATCGGCAAGTCTTGACCCTTCGACGCTGCTTTGGAGTTATTTAAAAGACGGCGACCCTTCAAACAAGACGCTTACGCAGAACGGCAAAATCACTTACGAAACTAAGGACGTTGACGGCAAAAAGGTTGCAATAGTATTTACGCCGCAAATTCAGATTTCTTTCGCAGGCGACGACAACAACGGCGCTTACGATTATACCGACTTTGTAATAATTGACGGCAGCTACACAGGAACGACTGCTGCAAGCACCGTTAAGGACGGCACGGATAAGACTTATACCACGACGATAACTCTGAAAATAAAAGACGGCGACACCGAACACGTTTTTGCGAACCCCAACAGCTTAACTTACGTTACTTTAAAGGATAACGGACGGACTGCGGAAATAACTTTGACGTGGGAAATAGAACCCAAGGAATTAGACCTTTCAAACGTTACTTTCGAGTACGACGACGGAATTAACGGATGGCAGGTTTACGACCCCGAGAACCCGCCCGAAAAGACGGGAATGAGCTTTAAAACCCGCGTAACCGCAGATAGCAAGCCCGACGGGGTTGACAGCGTTGTATGCACGGCAGACGGCAACACCAAGGGACCCGGAACGATTAAGTTCAATTTTGAATTTGAACTTGATAAAAACCACAAGGCAAAGGACGACCTGTATACCGTTAAATACACAATGCAGGTTACCGGTACGCAGGTAAACGTAAACTGGGTTACCGCCACTCTCAAAGACAGGGACGGCAACGACGTTACCGATAACGGCGTGCCTTACCAGATTTACGTTTTGGACGTACCCGAATCCGACCCTGCATATCCGTTTATCAAATACAGATATTTCAAAGCGAACGACGACGACAGCAAGGGCGACGAAATAACCGGCGGAATAGAGCGGGTAGTCGCGGCAATCGAGGACGGCGGTCTTGGCGCAAGTTCAAGCAATCTCGTACACGTTTACGTTGAAGTTTACCTTGACGGTATGACGCAGGAAAACGGCGTTGACCCGTTCGTTTTGAAAACCACTGAAAAGCAGAAAGACTTTAAAGTTTACTACGTGGGCGACAGCAAGGACGTCGTTGATTTGACGGCGGGCAGCGTTACTTCCATAACCTACGGTTCGAACGCGAACGCAAACGACCTTTACAATCTTATTTTAAGGGATAGCAAAATTGCGCTTAGCGGCGGGTTTTACAAAGTGTCGCTTTTCGATAAGTCTGAAAAGAACTGTATTGCGGAAGAAATAAGGGACGGTTTTGATTTTTCAAAACTGGACGCCGGTGAATATAAGCTTGTGTTCGAGTTGATTAACGGCGCGGAAGAAGATTATATCATTACTCCTACAAACCTTACTTTTAAAGTTAACCCCGTAGAACTTTTGGTGCCTACCATAAAGGATGGTGTGAACTTCGTATTCAACGGCGAAGAGCAGCAGCTCGCGGACTCGTTGCAGAATTTTGACACGACTTATATGCAGTTTGCGTCAAATTCTATACACGAAGCAAGGAACGCGGGCGGTTACACCGTAATTATTAACATCAAAGACGAGTACAAGGGCAATTACATATTCGTACTTCCCGAACCTGCAGCAGCACCTGCAAAAGCGGTAGTAAAATTTGCTTTGGTTGACGATACTGCGGCAGATTTGCCCGAGCTTTCAAACAATAACGCAACGGCAAGTTTCAAGTGGACTATTAACAAATACGTACTTGATACCACAAGCAGCAATGCGTGGAATTTCAGTAAAAACGGCGCAAGCCTTAACTTGCCTAACTGGGTGAAGGCTTTGACGGCGAGTGCAGAACCTTCGCTTATCATAAATACTTTATACTATGATACACAGGGCAATCCTTTAACCGACGTTGAGCTTAAAGGCGGCAACAAGCTACTCGTTGCGGCGTACATAGACCCGACTTGTGCGGATGCGGCTAACTTCGAGTTTAAAAACCAGTCAGTTGACCCTATGACGTCTCTTACGACTTCGCCGCAGACAACGTACACCGTTCCGCAGAGCGGCGCAGCGGCGTTCTTAGGCAACGCGAAAGAAGCTTTGATAACGACCTATGCAGGCTTGCCTTTATGGGCTTGGCTTGCAATCGGACTTGCGGTGCTGATACTGCTTATCATAATAATAGCGGTATGCGCAAAACGCAGAAAGTCAAAGGAACAGCGCGAGGAAATCAAGGCGCGCAAACAGGAAGAAAAGGAGCGCAGAGAAGAAGAGCGCAGAATGCAGCAGGAAAGACTGCAGGCGGAACGCGAGCTTGCTATGGCTAAGCAGCAGGCGGAGCTTGAAAAGATACGCGCTCAGGCTCAGGCGGGAATGGCAGGCGCAGGTATGGCAACTATGGCTATGGCGCAGCAGGCAATGCCTGCGCCTCAGCAGCAAATGCAACAACAGCCTGTTCAGCAACCTGTGCAAATGCAGCAGCAAGCAATGCCTACGCCTATGCAGGCGCAGATGCCTCAGGCAATGCAGATGCCCGCGCAGTCGGCGGGAATGGATTCCGTAATGCTTGCGCTTTTGCAGTCGCAGGCGGCGCTTCAGGCGCAGATAACCGAAATGCGCGCAACTCAGGACGCAAGCACGAAAGCGGAAATGGAAATGCTGAAAATGCAGATGCTGTCGGGACGGTTCGGCGCACAGCAGAACGCGGGAGCGGACGCGCAGGGTATTTCCGCAGAGCTTCTGGGCGAGGCGATAGTAACGGCTTTCTCGAAGCTTGCTAACGGTGCAAAGCCCGCAGAGCTTCCCGCGCCCGAAACCGAAACGGCGACGGCTTCCGCGGCTTATCCGCCCGACGCGATAGTTACGACTACGACGACGGTGGACACGACCAAGAAGACCGACACGGCAACCCTTCGCCGCGAGCGCGAGGATTCGTTTGCAGACGTCGACGGTTTCTACGACAGTATAGATTAACAGTACAGGTACACAGCCGCCCGCGGAAAATCCGCGGCCGGCTTTTTGTATGCCGCCCCGAGAGGCTAAAAAAATTTATTATAAACCATAAAAAACCATAAAAAAGGTTGACAACCCCTCGATTTCGTGTTAAACTCATAAGGCACTCAAATTGGGGGTGTAATTTTTTTGTACGGAGTTTTCCACAATGAAAGCATCAACAAGGGCTAAAATAACTTTTGAATGTACCGAATGCAAGCACAGGAATTACGACAGCTATAAGAACAAGCGCAACGATCCCGACAGGCTTACTATTTCAAAGTACTGCCCCTTCTGCAAGAAACATACCGAGCATAAGGAAACGAAGTAATTTTTCCTAAATTTGTAAAGGGAGTTATTTATGGCGTCCAAAAACGACAACAAAGTAAAAAAGCCCAACTTCTTCGTGAGAGCGGGCAGAAAGCTCAAAGAAACCTTTTCGGAACTGAAAAGGGTTACCTGGCCTACCTTCCCCAAAGTGCTTAAAGGCACCTGCGTGGTTCTGGTAGTGGTTTTGGTTTTCACGGTAATCGTTACCGCAATCAACTACGGACTTGAAGAGCTTTTGAAAGTAATAACCAATATCAAGGGATTCGGAGAATAAGAATGGTAGACGTTACGACTACGCCCTGCTGGTATATTCTTCACACCTACGCCGGCTACGAGTCGATGGTGAAGGACAACCTTGAAAGGCTTATTGAAAACAACAATCTGCAGTCCATGATTTTCGACGTGAAAATCCCCATGGAGCAGACCATAGAAGAGAAGAACGGCAAGCGCAAGGTTGTTGAGCGTAAGCTTCTTCCCTGCTACGTGTTTATAAAAATGATATATTCGAACCAGCTTTGGTACTGGATAACCAACACGAGGGGCGTAACCGGTTTCTGCGGACCTCAGGGCAGACCCATTCCTCTGAAAGAGGCTGAAATCCGCAAGATGCGCCTCGAAGAAAGGGTTGTCGAGGGCGAGTTTGCGGTTGGCGACAAGGTGAACGTTGACGCAGGTCCTCTCGAAGGCTTCCAGGGCACCATTACCGAGCTTAACGACGCGGCGCAGAAAGCCAAGATTAATATCGAAATGTTCGGCAGAACGACCGACGTCGAAGTTGAATATATCCAGATTACAAAAATCGCTGATTAAAAGCGAAAGGCTTTTAACATATTTGTGGGAGAGCGCGTTAAATTTTACTTAGCACTGGCGCGTTCGCAAATACCACACGGAGGAAATTAAAAATGGCAAAAAAGATTACCGCGGTAGTCAAACTGCAGCTTCCTGCCGGTAAAGCAACCCCCGCTCCCCCCGTAGGTTCTACGCTGGGTCCCCACGGTATCAACATACCCGGCTTTACCAAGGAATTCAACGCAAAGACGGCAGCTCAGGCAGGACTTATCATTCCCTGCGTAGTTACCATCTATCAGGACAGAAGCTTCACGTTCGAGCTTAAAACTCCCCCTACGCCCGTTCTTATCAAAAAGGCGCTGGGACTTGAAACGGCAAGCGCGCGTCCCAACCGCGACAAGGTAGGCAAACTGACCAAGGCTCAGGTTGAAGAGATTGCAAAGACCAAAATGCCCGACTTGAACTGCACCGACTTAGAGGCTGCAAAATCAATGATTAAGGGCACGGCACGCTCGATGGGCGTAACGGTGGAGGAGTAAGATTATGAAGTTAGCTAAAAAGTACGCTGAAAGCATTAAATCCTACGACCCTTCCAAGTCCTACGATTTGGGCGAAGCGGTTAAAATCGTTCTCGATACCGCTAAGGCAAAGTTTGACGAAACTATTGAATTACACGTCCGTTTGGGCGTTGACCCCAGACAGGCAGACCAGCAGGTAAGAGGCGTTCTCGTCCTTCCCAACGGCACAGGCAAAACCAAAAAAGTCCTCGTTATCGCAAAGGGCGACAAGGCTGACGCCGCAACCGCCGCGGGCGCTGATTACGTCGGCGCGGAAGAAACCATTCAGCGCATTCAGTCGCAGAACTGGTTCGACTTCGACGTTATGATTACCACCCCCGATATGATGGGTATGGTAGGTAGAATCGGTCGTATCCTCGGACCCAAGGGCCTGATGCCCAACCCCAAGTCGGGTACCGTAACTATGGACGTTGCGAAAGCCGTTCAGGAAGTTAAAGCAGGTAAAGTTGAATACCGTCTTGATAAGACCGCAATCATTCACTGCCCCATCGGCAAAAAATCGTTCGGTCCCGAAAAGATTGTTGAAAACTTCAACGCGCTTATGGACGCTATCGTTAAGGCTAAGCCCGCAACCTCGAAGGGACAGTACATCAAGAGCGTAACCGTAACTTCGACTATGGGCCCCGGCGTAAAAGTTACTTACAACAAGGGCTAAAAACGTTTGACTTTTAAAATAAGTCAATATATAATAACAAAGTAAATAAATTTTGCAACCAAAGACG
>JAIEAS010000218.1 GCA_029071285.1 Clostridia bacterium | reverse complement strand
ATACAGATATGAGCTGCCCGTATTTTGAAATACAAAAAAGCGATGATTTTGAAAATATCGCGGAAATAATTCTGGCGGATAACGAGCCTAAGCATTTTGTCCGCCAAAGAAGATATTCTCCCTTCGACGTGAGCGACGGAAGTATCAGGTCCGCATTCGATAAAAAAATCCGCCACTCCCAAAGCGGATATTTCAGCGGGCTGCGCCTTTTTTCGATTATTTTTCCGATAATGACTGCCATAAGTATTTACGTTATGGTTGCGGCGGCGCCCGAAAACCGTTTGGGACTTATAGCCATTCCGATCACAACTTTGGGACTTGGAATTATCTGGGCAATATTTTTGGTTTGCCACTCGGTTGAATTTGCCTTTATAAAATCCTGCGACCATTTATTTATCGCTGACGACGCCGAAGGCAATCATTACTCGGTTGAAGTGAGAAAAAAAAGAATCAGGGTTTTATATAAAGGCGTTCTGTACGTAATCAAAGGCAAAAAAATAAAAACCGTGCGAAACGACAGAAAAATATACTTAGCGTATCTGACTATGTATCCGCAATCGGTTCTGGATATGGGAAAGTTCGTTGACAATTCCGACAGAGACTCAGAGCCCGTGCTGACTCCGCATGTAGAATATTTACCAGACGGAAGCTGCAGCCTCTCGTTCGGTGAACGCGGACACGCCGTGAGGCAAAACTCCCCCGCAAGCTTCGGCCATACCGGCGTTGCATACTCCTACCACCCTCTTCTGCGCCACCTGCAATTCGCCAAGTATATTTTTACGGTAAACGGTGATCTGAAGCTGACTTCCGTATACACGGCGGCGCGGGAAAACGCGGTAATAAACTACGACGCTTTAACGCTTGCGGAAGTTACCGAGAGCGGAAACGCCGCAATTGAAGCTTTGAAAGAAATTGCAGCCGCGAACGTCTTGCTTGCAAAAATATTAAATGATATCGAATAATAACAAAACGGCAGGGAACGAACCCTGCCGTTTTTATTTTTATTAATCTTCCACCTTCAGGCCCCAGCAGCGGCGGCGCTTGGCGATTTCGTAGTCGTACTTTTTCCAGAGATTCTGAATGTGCATATTGTCCTCGAGCATAGGTCCCGTTTCAACGTATTTAACGCCGAGCTTTAAAAGACCTTTAAGACACTCGTTCAGAATCATAGCCACCGCGCCCTTGTTGTTGTGCTCGGCGGTAATGCCTATGCTCATCATATCTGCAACTTCAACGTGCTTCATAGCTTTGAGGTACGGGAAAAATCCGAACGGGAAAATACTGCCGCGCCCCTTTTGAAGAACTTCGTTTATTGACGGCATCATAAAGCCGTAGGCTATTACCTTGTCGTCCTTTAAAATAACCGAAGCAAGCTCGGGTATGAGCACTAAACTTACGCTGTCTATCTCGCGCTTTTTCTGCTTTTCGTTCAAAGGGCTGGTGCCGTAGAGCTTGGAATACGCCTCGTCCAGAACGTCCATACACTGCATCATATAACCGCGCAGTTTCTTTTTGTCGTGTTTTAAAAGATAGGCGACGTCCAGAATTTCGTAGCCGTTTTTATCCTGAATTTTTTTGCTCAGTCTTTCAAGCTTTTCGTCGGCGGCAGGGGGCGTTTTTATGCGGTAGCAGTTCCAGTCCACCACTTTGTATGCGCCAAGCTTTTGCATATGCTCGACGTAATACGGGTGGTTGTAAATTTCGATATAGGTCGAATCCCTGTCGAACCCGTCGATAAGCATACCCTCCTCGTTGAGGTCGGAAAAGCTCATAGGTCCGATAATTTCTTCCATACCAAGTTCTTTCGCCCATTTGAAAAGTTCGGCAAACAGAGCTTTGGTAACTTCGAAATCGTCGATTACGTCAAACCTAGTAAAGCGCAGCTGCTTGAGCCCCGACTTTTCGTTCCAGCCGCGGTGCCATATTCCCGCAATCCTGCCCGCAAGTTTTCCGTCCTTGTAAGCTAAAAACATTTTGCAGTCGGCAAAGCGGAATGCGTCGTTAACCTTGGGGTCAAACTCCGCGAACTCGTCCATATAGAGATTGGGCACTGCGTACTTGTTGCCCTTATATAAGTCGATAAGAAATTTGAAAAACTTCTTTTTATCCCTCTTTGAATAAATTTGTTTAACTTCAATCATCTGTGAATATCCTCTGTCTTTTTAAAAGGTGCCGGCGGCACAACTTAACAAAATTTATTTGTTACGTTATATATTTTACATACAAGCCTTTAATTTGTCAACAAAAATTATGACAAACGTTGATTAATCAACTGAGTTTAATTTAAACTGATTGTAACCTGCACTTCGCCTTGCCCTGCGCAGAGCAGCGAGCGGAGCTCCTCAACCGAATAGCCTTCGATTTTCCCAAGCCTTGTGTACTGCCACGAATTGCTGCCGTAGAATAAAACTATCTGATTGCCGCTGTACAAAATCACGTCGCCCGCTTTAGTAGTTATCTCGGTATCCTTCCTCGGCAGAGTATGCCCGAGGCTTCCTACCTTTTCAAAACCGCCGTAATCGTCGGCGGTGTAGACTATATCTCCCTCTTTAAGAATTTCCACGAGCGCGGACACCGATTGATTTTCCGCGAGGGTAACTTTCAGTTTGTTTCCGTTTACCGTAAGATACATTTCGGTTATTTCCTTTTCGTCCGTTTCCTGCGAGCTGCCGCTTCCGTTTTCAGGCGGCGGAGTTTGTTCCTGCGGGTTGCTACAGCCCGCGGCGGCAAAACACATTACCGCCGCAATAAATAAGACGGCTAAAAATTTTTTCATAGTTATTTTTGGATTACCTTTATAATTTTAGCGGGGACTCCGCCGACAACCGTGTTTTCGGGAACGTCCTTCGTTACGACCGCACCCGCGGCAATAACCGCGCCGCTTCCGATTGTTACGCCCGATAAAATCGTTGCGTGCGCGCCTATCCAGACGCCGTCGCCGATTTTTACGGGCGCGGGAAGCATACTCGCGCGCTTTGCGGGATTTAAGTCGTGGTTGAGGGTTGCTATAACGACCTGCTGACCGATAAGAACGTTGTCGCCGATTTCAATACCGCCCTGGTCCTGAAAACAGCAGCCGGAATTGATAAATACGTTTTTGCCGACCGTGATATTTTGTCCGTAATCGGCGTAGAACGGCGGAAACAGACCGAAATTTTCATCAACCTTTTTGTCCGTAAGGGCGGAAAACAGCTCCCTCAGCTCTTCCGCCGTGTGATACGCGCCGTTTATTTCAGCGGTGATTTTTCTCGCCCTCTGCGCGGCGTCGTGCATATGCAGATGCGCATCCGAACCCGCCTCGATATAGGTCTGTTTTTCCATAAGCTTTTTAAACTCTTCGCTGTCCATAACCTGCCGCCTTTTATTGTCAATATCCGTATTATAACTTATTTGCACGAAATTGGCAAGCGGCGGTCTATTGACAAGCGTAATAAAATTTATTATAATTCAGTCGTTATGAAACTTAAAAAATATACCGATATAGGATTGAAGGCGGGAACGGCTGCGCTGCTTGCAATTGCACTGATACTTACTTTTACCGTTTCCGACTACTACATATTTAACAGAATAGGCGAATTCAACTTCGTTTTCGTACTCAGTCAGTGGGTTAAAAAAGCGGGGCTTCTTTTATTGCCGCTTGCGGTCTTTTACAAAAAGAAAAGCTGCTCGGACATTGCAAAGTACGTTCTTCCGCCCTTCGTGATTTTATCCTGCGGACTTTTCGGCAAGTTCTTCGATATAACAATGCTTACGGGCGCAAGCAACGCGGACGAGGTTTACGCGCATATAAACGAATTTATTCCCAAAGCCGCGAATATGACCCTTTACTTCATCGAGTGCGTTTTGTATCTTGGGATATGCGCTTTCCTCTTCGTGCGCGACGGCTGGAAGGTGAACGGCAAATCTTTTATCTGGCTGCCCTTCGCGCTGGTTGCGTGTATGCCGCTGAATATATTTGAAAACTTTTTCGATATTTCAGACTTTTCGCGCAGCCACTTCCTTTGGTTTAAAAACTTCACAATCTGGCACTTCCTTGCGATATTGATTTTAGCGGGATTTACGATTGGCAGTTACTACTTCCTTAAAACAAAGTCAAAAGAAAAACAGCACGAGTTTCTTGCGGCGGCGGCAATCGTACTACTTATTCAGTACCACAGCAAAGACTCGATGGTTATGGGCGACGGGTACAACGTTTACCACACCGTGTTTGCGTGCATACCTCTGTTTATCTGCAATATCGGCGTTTACGTTGCAAGTATTTCGGTATTGCTGAAAAAGCGCTTCCTGTACGCGATTTCATTCTTCGTACACGCGGCGGGCGCGCTTACGGTGTTCGTTTACTTCGGCAAGGACGAAATGTCAAACTACGGAATTTTTTGCAGCTACTCGATTTTGTACTTCTGCCTGACCCACTGCCTTTTATTTGCGCTGTCGGTTCTGCCGACCGCGCTCGGACACTACAAATACAGACACAAGGACTGCTTAATTCCGCTTGCTTACTACTTCGGCGTAATTATTATTGCATCCCTTTCGAGCGCGCTGGTATCTTCCGCTTCGATGGACTTTACCTACAACGGCTACACCTTGCAGGACGGCGAATGGCTGAAACCCAACTATGCGTTCACGCAGGTCAATCCTCTGCCCTTCGAGCTGCCTATGTGGAAGCTGACTATCTGGCGGTACGACTTGAACGCCCTGTACATAATCGGTCTTTACGCCGCTTACGTTGCGATTTTCTACGCGATGAACGGCGCGTACTTCGCCTTCCTTGCAATCCGCAAGAGAGTGCTTAAACCCAAAGAAACTCCCCTCGTTGCAATCGGGCTTTCGCCCGAAACGCAAGCCGACGCGCAAGCCGAAGCCGCAGCAACAGAAGAAACTTCCCAAGACGAAGAAAAAGTTTAGCATACATATTAAAAGCCCCGCGGCTGCGCCGCGGGGCTTAATTTTTTATTGAGTTACTTTGTGGAAGATTTTGCATGACCGTAAGCTTTTACCGAGTTTGCGATATTGTTCATATGGTCGCCGATACGCTCCATATTAACCGCAAGCTGCAGATAAATCGCGCCCGCTTCCGCAGTGCAAGTGCCCTCGGTCATACGGCGGAGATGCGACTGCTGCATTGCGATGTTTGCGTCGTCGGTTGCGGTTTCCTCCCTTTCCACGTCGGGCAAATATGATAAGTCGCTGCCCGCAAACACCTGACAGGTGTATCTGTAAAGGTTGGATATATGGCTATCCATATCGCGGATTTCCTGATTTGCGTGCTCGGAAAACTCTATTTTGTCCTCAACCGCCTTTTCTGCGTACTCGACTATGTTTTCAGCGTAGTCGCCGATACGCTCTATATCAGAAGCGACGTGATAGAACGAGCTGACCTTCTTTTCGTCCACCTTTGAAATTTCGGTGAGCGATAACTCTATGAGGAATGAAATTATGTGCTTATTCATTGCGTCTATGCTCTTTTCGGTTGCGTCAAACTCGTCCTTGCGGGATAAGTCGCCCGTGAAAAGCATATCCAAAGACAGCTTGTAGTTTTTGAAAGCTCTCTCCGCCATATTAAGAATCTGCCGTCTTACTTGCCCGACGGCGATTGCGGGAGTCTTTAAAAGACGCCTGTCGAGAGTTTCCTTGTCCTCCGCCTCTGCCGCGCCCTTCTTTTCGGGCACGATTAGGCAGGCGAGCTTTACGAGGTACTTTAAGAACGGCAGAAGTATTGCGGTGGTCAAAAGATTGAACACCATATGGAAAATTGCAATCTGCCACTGGGTGTCAATTCCGTTCAAAGCCTTAGCTATGTATTTGCCCGCGAACGCCACCGGCCATATAAAGATTAAACAGCCCGCGACGTTGAACAAAAGGTGAACCATTGCCGTGCGCTTTGCATTTACGCTTGCGCCCATCGAGGAAATAAGCGAGGTCAAACAGGTTCCTACGTTTGCGCCGAGGATTATGCACATTGCCATTTGAAGGGATATAAGGTTAGAGCCCGCGAGCGAAATTATTATCGCCGTAAGCGCCGCCGAAGACTGCATTGCCGCCGTCAGAAGCGCGCCCAGAAGGAACAGAACTATAATTTCCCAGGTGAGCGTTTCTTTCGTGCTGCCGAGCGCAATGAAAATATTTTCAACCGCACTGCGCGTGTTGCTGCCCTCGTCCATAAGGTCGCTGACCGCGCCGGACATTACGTTAAGACCTATGAAAATAATTCCGACGCCCTGTAAAATTGCGCCTATCTGTTTTAATCTGTCCTTTTTGCCGACCATCGAAATTACGAAGCCGACGAACGCCACGAGCGCGAACAGCGCCGCTATCGAAAACTGCGCGCCGCCCGCCGAAGCCAACGCCATTATGAACGCGGAAATGGTCGTACCTATGTTCGCGCCCATAATTACCGAAGCCGCCTGCGTGAGAGTCATAAGTCCGACGTTAACGAAGCCGACTATCATGACGGTGGTTGCCGCCGAGCTGTTGCAAAGCGCGGTTACCGCAGCACCCGTACACACTCCGACGAAACGGTTTTTGGTCGCCTTACCCATAAGCCGGCGCATTGATTTGCCCGCGGCTTTTTCGATATTGCTGCCCAGCATACTCATACCGAGCATAAACACCACTATACCGCCGAGAATGAAAAACGCGCTGTTTACGATTGTAAAAACGTCCCCTCCCGTCATAGCCATTAGGGAATTTGTCATATGAATTTTTTCTCCGAAACCTTAATAAAATTTCTTCAAGTTAAATTTTATCAGTTTTTTAATATGC
>JAIEAS010000217.1 GCA_029071285.1 Clostridia bacterium | reverse complement strand
AAATATAAAGTTTAAAGCCCGCTGCGCAATGCGCAGCGGGTTTTTTCTTTGTCATCCCGAGCGTAGTAAGCCACGGGTGTCATACTGAGCGGAGCCGAATGTATCTACCCGTGGCTTCGGTACGACGAGAAATCTTTATATATTTTACCGCCGACTTTTTGGAATTTTTCCAAAAAAATAAAAAAAATTCCAAAAAAGTATACCTTTTTGGAAAATTCCAAAAACCTCTGAAAATGAGGATTTGGGGGCATTTTTAGCCTCTTTATAATAATATATGCCGCGAAAATTGTCAATAGTAAAAGTACAAAAATGTATACTTTAATGGAATTTTTGGAAAACGGGACTTTTTGGAAAAATCATCACCAACTTGTCATTCTGAACGCAGTGAAGAATCTCATAACTGACCAAATAATAAGGAACAAAAAGAGATCCTTCGGCAAGCCTCAGGATGACAGAGGGGCGAATAATCAAAACCACGTCATCTGATTTTACCTAAGGGTAAATGAAAGAGAGGGATAAAAAAGCGGCGGCGCAAATCTATAAGGAAAAGTGCGAATGTGGCAAACCGCGCCGCCCGCTTTATCCCAAATTATGTGTGTCACTCTGAGCGTTAGCCGAAGGGTCCCCACGGTGACTGGGCAGTTGGGGGATTCCTCGGCTACGCTCGGAATGACAAATAGGAGAAGGATATGAAAATTAAAAACAGAAATTTATTAACGGTAATACTTGCAATGCTTTGCACGGTTGCAATCGCGCTGGGCGTTGGTTTTGTGTTGCCGAAAAATGAAACGAAAACGGCGTACGCCGCTACTGATCTTTTCGACGGTGGAAAATTGAGTAATGCTGCCCTTGACGACTTAGCCGTAGCGGCATCTTATACTGATTATACCGCTATGATTGAAGATGTTGCTGATAATGGTGTAACGCTCAATGCAAGTAATTTTGGCGGTTATACATTAACTTATGGCGGCAAGCAGTGGTTTCCCGTGTATATGCAAGGTAATACGCTTACGTTGTGGCTTTCAAGCTCTTTGGGTAGCTATAAGTTTTCAGACGGTACGAGTAGCGGAAGTACTGCAACCCCGACAAGTAACAATTATGCTACAAGTTGGATACACGCAGCTATAAACGCGGGTCACACTAACCTTGGTTATTATTACGGATCGTTTAGCGGTGCGTCTCGTACACAATACCAAAACAGTGTAAAATCACCAAGTGCACCCTGCGCGCCTACGGCGTTTACTACTCTTGCGGCTTTTGCGAGTGGCGGCACGTATTCGTCGTTTATCGTTCCCGGTTTTGGCGGGGATAATTTATGGCTTCCCGACGTGAACGAGGCAAAATTGGGCGGTACCTGGGGCTGTACTTCCGCATATTTTGGTGTTAAACAATGGACACGTACGCCTTTCCCTAACTATCCTGCATGTGAATACTATATATTTGAGTCGGGTGCTCCCGATGCAGGTTCTCTCGATACTGTTACCTTTACATACGGTGTTCGTCCCTGTATTAATTTGGATTTGTCATCAGCAGAACGTCGGATCAATGCACCGACGGGCGTGTCGGTTACGTATAACGGGTTATTGCGTGATATTACCGATAGCGAAATATTGGCTGCCGATAAGGCTTGGTATAGAAGTTCGTTAATGAATTTGACTTATCCTACTGCAAATGCAACCGATATGAAAGATACAAGTACTTATACCGTAAAAGTTGAATTGACTGCTACGGCGATTGCTGCTAATTATCTTTTCAGGGGTGTAGCTGACCCCACCAAAGGCGCGGGTGACGAAAGCGATACGTTAAGATATTTCACATATAAAATCAACCAAAAGCAAATAGCGGTACCCACAGTGCCCGGTACACCACAAGAATACAGCGGTAGCGTTCTTACGCACAACTTTTCAAACTATGACAAAACAGAGGTAGAAGTAACGGGCGTAAAAGTAACTTCAAAAGAGGGAAGTTTTACTCTTGTTTCCACAGGTACTAACAGTTGGGCAACTTCGGGTGGAGGCTATCCCGTAACTGTGGACGACAGCGGTTCAATCGTACAGGTCAAAGCAACCGAGGCGGGCGAATACACGGTTGAATTCGGTTTGCTTGATACCTTAAACACAACGTGGGCAACAAGTTCGCATTCAACCACGTTCACGGTTGAGCGTGCAACGATAACGGTCGGCTTCGGTTCGCCAGTTGCTGCGGGCGGTTTCAGTTGGCAGGTCGGTGACTATTCCACAACTAATCCCGGTTATCTGTCGGTGCAGACCATAGGCAATATTCAGAACGGAGAGCCTGTAACGGTAGATTTATACTGGTATAAGAGTACGGCAACTTCAACGAGTTATCCTATGTATACTACGGGCGTGCCCGATACAACTCAATACGACGTAACTATGTTTGACAGCTTCGGCACGGGTACTTATTACTTGTGCGCAGTGCTTGCAAACGACGCGAGCGGTGTAAACGTAAACCGCAACTACAAGATAGCGACGGACGATACCAACGTTTCACCCGTAAAGAACGAGGTGGCAGTACAGCAGTTAAGCATTAACGCAGGCTCGGCTTCACTGGATAATATCGTATGGCAGTACGGCACGCCGACTCTGCCCGATTCAAACGTTACAGGCGCAACCATTACCTACGACGTTCAGGGCGGCGTAGCGGTGGCATACACCGTTAAGGCAATTAACTTCCCGTCGTACTGTACGCCTACTTATTCCAACGCAACCAAGTCAACTGCGGGCACGCATACCACGACCGTAAGGCTTGTGATAGACGCGGCTCATCAGGCGGATAACAAAATGCCCAACCCTGCAACAGGCTATACCTACGGCGGCGAAGGCAGATACACCTATATTAACGACACCACTTGCGAGATTGAGTTCGACTGGACAATCGAACAAAAGGAAGTAGACCTTTCAAACGTTTCGTTCGAGTACTCTAACGACGGCGGCACAACGTGGAAGCCTTACAACTCGGCTAACCCGCCCGAAGCAACAGGCTTCGATTTGTTCGAGGTTCGCGTACCCGCAACAGCTATTGCAAATACGGGTATTCTCGGCGCAACTCCGCAGAACTATTCAAACCAGTACGGACCGGGCGTTGTAGACTTTGAGTTTGCGTTTACGCTTGACCCCAATTACAAAGCACTGAGCGGACAGAACCAAAGCGGCGTGCCCTATTCTATGACGACTACGGGCAAACAGATTCAGCTCAACTGGTTGAGAACAACCCTCAAAGACGCAGGCGGCAACGACGTTAAGGACGCAAACAATATTCCTTATTACGTTTACGAGCTTGATTTGAGCAGCGTACCTAACTCGGCAATTCCTTATATCAGATACGAGTATTACACTGACGGAGGCTCGACTTACGGCAGTATAATCAGCGGCACTGACATTGAAAAGCACCTCGGTATGGGTTATATAATCGACCCTACGGGTATGGATGCAAACTCAATGAACCCCAAACAGGTTTGGGTTCGCGCCGTGCTCGTGGGAGTGCCTCAGGTGGCAGGCGTTGACACCTTTGTGCTCGTTGATTCTCCCGCTAACCCCGAATATAAAAAGATTACCGTCGGCGACAACAGAAGGGCGGTAGACCTTTCGGCGGGAACGCTCACTTCAATGACCTACGGCGATACGGTAAATATTGCCGACGCGTACAAGGTGGTTGACCGTCTGCTTACCTCGGATATGCCCGCGGCAAGCTATAAGGTGTCCTTATACAATGGCAGCACGCAAATTACGCCCGACGTTTCGGGATTCGATTTTTCGACGCTTGACGCAGGGAATTACACTTTGTCGTTCGAGCTTGTGGGCAACTACGACAATACGCATATTCTTACAAGCAGCAGCCTTCCTTTCGAAGTAAAGGGAATACAGCTTATTGCGCCCACTCTGAAGGACGGCGTAACCCTCACGTTCAGCGGCGAAATTCAGTATCTTATAGACTATTTGCAGAACTTTGACCCTACCTATATGGAGTTTGCTTCTAACTCTATAGACGACGGTTATCACGCTTCGACGTATACGGCGGTTATCAAAATAAAGGACCAGTACAAGGGTAACTACGTATTCGTACTTCCCGCGTCAACCTCTGCAACGACTAAAAAGCCCGTTAAGAGCTTGGTTGACAATCCCGTAACTTTGCCGTCACTTTCCGACGGCGACACCGTTGCGGCGCTTGACTGGACGATAAACAAGTACGTTTACGACACAACACCCAAGTCCGCCTGGAACTTTGCAAAGGACGGCGCAACGCTGAGCTTTAACGGCGTGCCCGCAACCATTAAGGCGCTTACTTTGGGTAACGACCCCACGCTTATATTCGGCGTAGCGTACTATGATTTGGACGGCAATCCGCTGACCGACGTAGAGCTTAAGGGCGGCAACAAATATCAGGTTGCGGCATACCTTGACCCGAGCTGTGCTGACGCAAACGATATAGAGTTCAAGGGGCAGGTGTACGACCCGCTTACAAGTTTGACCACGTCACCCCAGACGGCTTACACCGTACCTCAAAGCGGCGCGGCGGCGTTTATGGGCAACGTTAAAGAATTTATGTCCAAAACCTGGTTGGGACTTCCCATCTGGGCGTGGCTTCTGATTGCGCTTGCGCTCATAATATTGCTGATAATTATTATCGTAGTGGCATGCAAACGCAGAAAAACCAAGGAAGAGAAAGAGGAAATCAAAGCGCGCAAGCAGGAAGAAAAGGAGCGCCGCGAGGAAGAACGCCGCTTACAGCAGGAAAAGCTCGAAGCGGAACGCGAGCTTGCAAAAGCAAAGCAGGAAGCCGAGCTTGAAAAAATCCGCGCACAGGCGCAGGCGGCAACAGGCGCAGGAATGGCTTCTATGGCAGTACAGCACCCTCAACAGCAGGTTCAACCCGTACAGCAGGTGCAGAGCGTTGACAACGAGCTGTTACGCGAAATGCGCCAGCAAATGGCTGAACTGCGTGCAGACAACAAAGCAACTCAGGCGCAGTTACAGGCAATGCAGAATAATCAGCAAATGCCTCAACCTATGCAGTACCCTATGTATCCGCAGTATCAGCAAATGCCGGCGCAAATGCCCATGATGCCGCAGTATCCTCAGTACGGTGACGGCAACGCTTTGGCAAGAATGGAAGCGCAGCTCAACGCAATGCAGGCAGAGCAGAGGGCAAGATACGACGCTGAACAGCGCATAGAACTTGCGGCAATGCGAGCCGAACAACACGTAGACCGCGATTCACGCCACAGCGTAGATTTAGCTGCAATGCGCGAGCATATCAACGGCTACAACTATAACCGTATACCCGATTACAGCAATCAGCAGCCTAATTCGATAGAGGCGTTGGGCGCAATTGTAGCTGCGGCGTTGAAGAATATCAGCGCACCCGCTCAGCCCGTAGCGGAGCTTCCTCAGCAGACCGAGGCTTCAACCCCTGCCGAAGTGAAGTACCCTTCCGATGCAGTAATCACTACGACCACGACGGTTGACACTACCAAAAATAAACCTATTCGCCGCGAGCGCGAAGAGGACGATGGCAGAATTTTCGACAGCGACGGTTTCTATGACCCGTTGGATTAATTCAGCTCAAAAACAAAAAACTCTCGAAATTTATTCGGGAGTTTTTTACATACAAAACTTGACAATGACGGTTAACGGGTTTATAATAAAACATATGTTATAAAACATAAGTTTTAGATACGGAGAAGATTTATGCCGCCGAAAGCTAAATTCGAAAGGGAAGAAATTATAGCCGCCGCACTGCAAATCGTCAAAGAGCAGGGAATGTCTGCGCTCACCGCAAGGTCGCTGGGCGCAAAGCTCGGCAGTTCGCCAAGACCGATATTTACGGTGTTTCAAAGCATGGAAGAGGTGCAGGGAGAAGTTATAAGTAAAGCAAAAGCCGTTTATGCCGAATACGTCCGAAAAGGTCTTGATTGCGTGCCCGCGTTTAAGGGCGTAGGAACGCAGTATATCCTCTTTGCAATATACGAGCCGAAGCTGTTTCAGCTGCTGTTTATGTCAGAGCAAAAGTCGGTTCTCAGCCTTTCAAACGTACTGCTTGTTATAGAAGAGCATTATGAAGATATTCTTGCTTCGATTTATAACAGCTATTCAATTGAGACGGAAAAGGCCGAGCGGATTTATCACCATTTGTGGATTTATACCCACGGCATTGCCACGCTGTGCGCGACGAAAACCTGTGCGTTTACCGCTGAAGAAATCAGCGCGCTCATGACGGACGTGTTTATAAGCTTATTGAGTAAAATAAGAGGTGCGAAAAATGATTGAAGTTAAAAACGTTAAAAAAATTTACGGCAAAGGTGAAAACCTCAACGAGGTTTTAAAGGGCGTGAGCCTTACTGTCGATAAAGGCAGTTCTTCTGTTATTATCGGCGCGTCGGGTTCGGGAAAATCTACGTTGTTGAACGTAATGTCAGGCTTGGAGAGCCCGAACGAAGGGCAGGTGCTGTACGACGGCTGCGATATTTCGCGCTTCACCGAAAAGGAATTGACCGCATTCAGAAAAGCTAAGGTCGGTTTCATATTTCAGCAGTACTATCTGTTGCCTAATCTGAACGTTGACAAAAACGTTAAAATGGGTGCGGATCTGGTCGGTAATAAAGATTATGCCGATATTATCGAAGCGGTCGGTTTGGGCGATAAGCGGAACAAGTATCCCGCTGCGCTTTCCGGCGGCGAGCAGCAGAGGGTGGCGATTGCCAGAGCTTTAGCTAAAAAGCCCGAGGTTCTGTGTTTGGACGAACCGACCGGT
>JAIEAS010000216.1 GCA_029071285.1 Clostridia bacterium | reverse complement strand
TATATAATACAAATACCACATTTGTACAACTGAATAACTTGGCGCAATTTTTTGTTATCTTACGGAAAAATATTGTTGCAATTTTTTGCGTACTTTTTGTACGCAATATACGCTAAGGCACTTACTAGAGTTATAAGTATCTCTATTAGAGGCCTTAGTGTGAATTGTAATTTTATAAATTAATTGCGCTTGGTTGTACAGGTGTGGTAACCGTAAGAGATACTACATAGCAGAGTGTGGATCTCTTCGGAGCCACACTTTTTTTAATTCAAATTTTTTAGACCACGTCATCTGATTTTACCCAAAGGGTAATTCAGAGAACCTCTCTTAAATCTGCCCTTGCAGCCGGCAAGGGCGGGTTAAGGGAAAATACCATATTGTCATTCCGAGCTTGTCGAGGAATCCCGTCGGTGACTGAGTACACGGGGGACCCTTCGGCTGACGCTCAGGGTGACACAAGGAGAAAATTATGAAAATTAAAAGCAGAAATCTATTGACGGTGATTCTCGCAATGCTTTGCGCGGTGGCGGTTGCTATCGGCGTAAGTTTTGCTTTACCTGAAAAGGAAGCTATTACCGCAGACGCGGCGGCAATCCCAGTAAGGCAATCTACGTTTGCAATTACAGATGGTCCAAAAGTCAGCGCGGTTGGGTCAAATGCTGTACGGTATTATTCGAATTTCGGTGCATTAAATTCTGGTTACGGCAGCGCCAGTGCCAGCGGTGGAATAGGTTCAATGTCGGGAAAGACAGTAAAATCATCGTCCGCTTCAAGTGTTGGATATTACGTAGCGTTTACAGCCACAATCGACGTGCCTAAATATACCGAATACAAAGTAAAATATAAATTCACCATTAGTGTTTCCGGTTCGGTTAGCGGTTCAAGTTCACCCTATGCCGGCGGGGAAATACTCTATTTTGGTGATTCGGAAAGCGGCGGCAGTGATAAATCCACATCTGTAACCTTCGGTTCTCATAACGGTGGATCTACATATAGTATAGGAGGGAAGTGGGTTATTTCACCGGGATCCGGGAGCGCTACAGTTCAAACTTCTCAAATAACTTATACAAATAGCACAAATGCAGACAAAACTTGTGTTGCCTATTTTGGTTGCTTTACTAATGCCGGTGCTTCTGGCGGTAGTGCAAAAAATAGTGCTACGGTCAACTTTTCGGGTGGTGAAGAGGTTATTACCGAACAACTTTCGGTAACAGTTGATAAAACCACTGACGAATACGACCCTACGGGAAACGTTTTTGCATTTACGTTCGATCAAAATAAGGTAGCGCTTGATTCTTTGACTTATACTGATGCCACAAGTGCAACAAGCACTCCAAGCAGCACCATAGATTCGTTAGGTAATTGTATGTTAACCGACGGTGTGGGTACTTACGATTTTGTTTTTGATATTATAAACGGCGGAGCTTGGGACAATAATCCGCTTAACATTGATCAAGGCACTTATACAATTACCGTAACAATTACGCCCAAAAAGCTTGCCGTGCCGACAATAGCTACAAAAACAGCGGAATTTGACCCCACCAACGGTGCCGATTTCGCCGTAACGGGCTTTGATTCAACTACAATGACCGCAGAGACTGTTCCTAATCCTTCAACAGATATAAGCTGGATAGCGGGAAGTGCTAAATTTAACGCTACAAAAGTAGGAACGTATACCGTAAAATTCAAATTACAGGATACTAAAAACTATGAATGGGACGTAAGCGGCGGCACAACGGTGGACCAAACGATAACCAATTTAAAAGTTGATCCCAAAAAACTTGACGTACCCTCTATAACGGCACCTCAGGAATACACGGGCAGCGCGTTGCAGTTTGTGCTTACAGACTTTAATGCAGGACAGTATATAAGTATGGATGGCGTTACGGCTGCAAACGGCAGTACGGTAACTTGCTCAAGTTCAACCGGTGAAACAGATAGCGATAAACAGGATACGTTTGATGCTGTAAAAGTCGGCAAGTACACTGTAGCGTTAAGCTTGCGCGATACGACAAACTACGCTTGGAAGGACGGCACGAGCACTGCTAAGGACGTTGAGTTTGAAATAACGCAAAAAGAACTTTTGTCGGCACCGCCGGCAAGTTCTTCGGGCGGCGGACCTTTCGGTGCGGAATGGAAGTTCGGCGACAGCACCGTAACCATTACTATTACGGACGACAGAGCTTCAGGCGAAAATATTAACCTGTTGATCTACTACGACGTGGCGGGCGGCACGAGCAAAGCTAACACTCTTACCGGAACTTTTGACGGTACCAACACCACAACTATAACAATGCCTAACAATATTGCCGTAGGTAAATATACCCTTACGGTAGAACTCAACGGCAATACAGGCGATAACGCAAACTATAAAATCACTAAAAATAACACTCTCAATTTTGAGGTAACTTCGGAAAAACTTGACCCCAGCAAATACGACTGGACATATACAAAGGACGGCGCGGCAGGTTCTACAATTGCGGACGGCGGCAAGCTTCAGTTTGAGCTGAAAGCAGGTAGCACCACAGACGGGGTTAAGTATGAACTGTCAATTAAAATCCCCGACGATGACGCAGACAAAGTTGCAGTAGATACTTCTAAGTATGCAAACGGCTATCAGCTCCGCAGCGGGGACAGCGTAAATACTTATAAGACAATAGTCGCGCTCAAGATCATAGACTCCGATTTCCAGTTCGAAGTAGGTGGCGTTATGCAGGACACTTGCGAAGTGGAACTGAACTGGGAGATAGAAAAAGGCACTTTCGATTTAACAAACGTTAAGTGGGAGTACACTACGGACAACGGTAAGACCTGGACGGAGTACAATTCTTCGAATCCCCCGCAGTATAACGACGGCAACTACGTAACCGTGCGCGTAAAGGCTACGACTCTGCCCAACGGTCTGACCCTTGACAGTATGTATGACGGCGACGGCGAACGCGTTGTAGGCAATTATACCGCAAATATTTCAGCTTCGGATTTGGTGTACAACACTACAAACTTCAATGCACCTGACGTGAGCAAATTAACCCTCAGCTGGGAGGTTGCAAAGAAGAATCTGTTCAGCGCATTTACAAACAGTAAAGAGCCTTACAGTAATGCTAACGGCTCGGGTACGTTTATACTCAAAAAACTTAAATTCAGTGACCCCAAGTTTGACGACTACGTTGAATATAAGTACTACGATTTAAAAACCGGTTTGCCTGTAACGCTTGAAGATATAAAAAATGCAGCAGACCCGACGGATGAAAAGAAGTATAAGGTAGAAGCATATATCAAACCCGAGTACGCAGCTAACTATGAAGTCACAGATAGCGGCGCAACGCCTCAGGACCAGTTCAAGACCGGTAGTAAAAACGTGCTTGCAACCGCAACAATAGACGGTGCGGACGGTTCAACGCCCATAACCGTAGAGTACGACGGCAATACGCATTTCGACCCCTCGGTTATTAAAGTTGTCGGCGACGACGGCATAACCGTTACCGATTACACCGTAACCTACTATAAGGGCAAGACCCCTATTGCGGGCAATGAGCTTGCGGCGGGCGAGCTTCCCAAAGACGCAGGCGAGTACTGTATTGAAATAGTTCTCGGACCTACAGCCGAAGCCGGTTATATCCTCGGCGACGACTGGTTCACCGTAACGGTAGAAGCAAAGGGAATAGCTTTGCCTACGCTTGGTCAGATGATCTTCAACGGCAACGAGCAAAACTTCGTTGACTTCCTATCGGGCGAAAGCTGGACTACTTACGGCCCTGCCGGACTTAATATAATCAAAGTAGACGGTATACTGTCAGACCGCAACGGAGGCGCGGGCAATTACGTTACTACTCTTGAATTGTTGGATAAAAACTATAAGTGGATTTATCCTTCAAGCATATCGCCGACAAAGGCAATCGCAAAATACAGCCTTGCCGTAGACGGATATAAAGTTACGGGCGACGACGTTACCGCAACCTACAACTGGAACATTACTCCGCTTATCGTTGACACCACGAATATGTGGAGCAAGAGCAAGACGGGTGCAACCCTTAAACTGCCTCAGAACGTACGCGACCTTATCGCGGGCGGCACTTTGGAAGTTGGTTACCGTTATTATGACAGCGACGGCAACTTCGTAGAAGAGCCCGAGCTTAAGGGTGGACGCTCGTTCAAGGTTGAAGCCGTATTTGCAGGCGACGACGCTGAAAGGAACGTACAGTTCAAGAGAAGTGAAACAGACTTCGGTTCTGTATCCAAGAGCATAGACTACACAGTACCTCAGAGCGGCGCGGCGGCATTCTTCGGAAACGTGAAAGACGCGTTGAGTAAGACCTGGTTAGGACTTCCCATCTGGGCTTGGCTGTTAATAACACTTGCACTCATAATACTTTTAATAGTAATTATCGTAGTTGCAGTAAAGCGCAGAAAGACAAAGGAAGAGAAAGAAGAAATCAAGGCGCGCAAAGAGGAAGAACGCCTTCGCAAAGAGGAAGAGCGCGAAGCTGAACGCCAGCGCAGAGAAGACGAGCGCAGACTTCAGCAGGAGAAACTCGAAGCGGAACGCGAGCTTGCAAAGGCAAAGCAGGAAGCCGAGCTTGAAAAAATCCGCGCTCAGGCGCAGATGGCAGGCGCGGCAGGTATGGCGACAATGGCTGTACAGCAACAGCCTCAACAGCAGATACCGCCTCAACCCGTTCAGCATGTACAGACAGTTGATAACGACTTGCTGCGCGAAATGCGTCAGCAGATGGCGGAACTGCGTGCCGATAACAAGGAAACTCAGGCACAGTTGCGTGCAATGCAGAACCAGCCTCAGCCTATGTATCAGCAGTATCCTCAGTATCCGATGATGCAGCAAATGCCTATGATGCCGCAGTATCCTCAGATGTCTAACTACGGCGGCGATCCGACTTTGGCAAGGCTCGAAGCACAGCTTAACGCAATGCAAGCTGAACAGCGTGCGCGTTACGACGCCGAACAGCGTATAGAGCTTGCGGCAATGCGTGCGGAACAGCACGTTGACCGTGATTCCCGCCACAGCGTAGACCTCGCGGCAATGCGCGAGCATTACAGCGGCAGAATGGGTTACAACAATATCCCCGATTACAGCAATCAGGGATACAACCAGCAGGCTAATTCGGTAGAAGCGTTGGGCGCAATCGTAGCGGCGGCGTTGAAGAATATCAACGCACCTGCACAGCCCGTTGCGGAACTTCCTCAGCAGACCGAGGCTTCTGCCCCTGCCGAAGTGAAGTATCCTTCCGACGCGGTAATCACTACGACTACTACGGTTGATACTACGAAGAATAAACCTATTCGCCGCGAACGCGACGAAGAGTTCGACGTGGACGGTTTCTACGACCCGTTGGATTAATTCAACAAAATAATTACGGCGGAGTGAAAACACTCCGCTGTATTTTTTAGCACTATTCAAAAATTCTGTTGACTTAAACTTGGTTGTGATTTATACTTTTAAGTGCAATATGAAAAGTTTCGTGGGTAAAAAACTGCTTGTCTTTGGCGACAGTATAATGAACGGTTCGGGTAACGGCGATTTCGGCATCGGTGAATATCTGAAAGATAAATTCGGTTTTGAACTCGCTAAATATTGCGTCGGTGGTGCAAGAGTGGGTTTTTGCGAGGGCAAAAACTGGCTTGTCGAACAAGTTAGAAAAGCACTTACCAACAACGAAACTGCCGATTTGATTGTGTTTAACGGTTTTACCAACGATTGTTGTATCAGTGACGGCAGTGATTGTTGCGACGTGCCTTTGGGTGAGTTTGTTCAGACGAAAGACGGTATAGATATTTTTGCGGCAACCGAGCAAATGAATTTTTCAGAGTGCTTTGACAGTATTGCTTCTGCATTTAAAAAGTACTTTTTGAAGGCGGGTGTAATTTTCGTGCGTCCGCACAGAATGGGGAGACGCGGCGAAGCGGTTCAGATAGCTTACGGCGAACGAGCGAAGAATATTTGTGAAAAATACGGAATTTCCGTTGCCGATATATATGAATACAGCGGTTTGGATACTTTTGACAGCGTTCAACGCGATAAATATACCGCCGATACTTACGGTTGGGGCAGGGGCGACTGCACTCATCCGAACGCGCTGGGATACAAAGAAAAATATATGTCGCTGATTGAAAAAGAGGTATTAAAAATATTTGCTGAAAAGGAATAATAAAATGAAGGTTTTAATGATAAACGGCAGTCCGCACGAAAAAGGTTGTACCTATACTGCGCTTACGGTGATTGCGGAAGAACTTAAAAATCAAGGAGTTGACAGCGAAATCGTATGGCTGGGCAACGGACCCGTTCGGGGCTGTATAGGTTGCGGCGGGTGTAAAAATGTGGGTAAGTGCGTTTTTAATGACGACCCAGTAAACGCAATCGGTGAAAAGCTTAAAACTGCGGACGGGTATATTTTCGGCGCTCCCGTTCATTATGCTTCGCCTTGCGGCGCGATGGTTTCTGCAATGGACAGACTTTTTTACGCATTCGGAAAGTATATGCAGTTTAAACCGGCGGCAAGCGTAGTTTCGGCAAGACGTGCGGGAACTACGGCGTCGTACGACGTTTTAAATAAGTATTTAGGCATCAACAATATGATAGTCGTTCCGTCAACGTATTGGAATATGGTTCACGGAAATTCCGCCGACGAGGTCTATAAGGACGAAGAGGGTGTGACCATTATGCGCGCAATTGCAAGCAATATGGCATGGCTTGTAAAACTTCTTGAAAGCGCGAAGGGAACCGAATTGGAGAAGCCGGTAATTATTCCGAAAGTCAAGACAAATTTTATCAGGTAACTATGAAACTTATTACATTTACAGTTCCTTGCTATAATTCGCAGGAATATATGCGCAAATGTATCGACAGCCTTCTTGTCGGCGGTGACAGCGTTGAAATAATAATAGTAAACGACGGTTCAACCGATAAAACGGGCGAAATTGCCGACGGGTATGCGGAAAAATATCCGGATATCGTAAAGGTCATTCATAAGGAGAACGGCGGTCACGGTTCCGGACTTAACGCAGGATTGAAAGCAGCAAGTGGATTGTATTTTAAAGTAGTGGATTCTGACGACTGGCTTTTAGAGGACGGACTTAAAACTCTTTTGGCAACTATCCGCGAGCACCGCGCTTTGAACGTTCTTCCCGATATATATATAACGAATTTCATTTTCTACCACGCGGCGGACGATACGTTTGCCGTCAGTAAGTATGATAAAAAAATGAATACAGGCTTTGTCGACTGGAACAAAGTTAAAAACTTTCATTATCAGCACGCGATATTAATGCACGCGCTTACTTACAAAACTGACAAGCTTCGAGGAATCGGACTTGAATTACCCGAACACACCTTCTATGTGGACAATCTTTATGCGTTTATTCCGTTGCCGAAGCTTAGTAATGCGTATTATTTAAATATTAATCTTTACAAATATTTTATCGGGCGTGTCGATCAGTCGGTAAATATCGTTAACTGTATAGCAAGGTATAAACAGCAGCTGTTAGTAATGAAAAAAATGCTTACGGCGTATACCTTGGCGGAGTTAAAAGCGCTTCCAAAGGGACTAAAAAAATATATGCTGCATTATTTGCACGCGCTTATGATTGTTACTTTAGTGTACTCTTGCGGCGAAGACACAAAGGAACGCAGGGCTGACGTAAAAGAAATGTGGCAAGCATTAAAACGGCACGACAAGAAGTTGTACAGAAAAATAAAGTACGGCGGCTATCCGTTGGCTGTGGTGCTTTTGCCGTGGTGCGTGCGCCCGAAAATTCTGCGGTTCTCTTACGATATAACTATTAAACACACTAAAATGGCATAATAAAAAAGCGGCGGAGCGCAAATGCGCTCCACCGCAATTCTTTTTTTACGGTGAAACTCTGTTTATATCTCTGGGGAACATTGCGGCGTATCTCACGTTTTTGAAACCGAGGAGGTGCATGGTCAGTCTTTCAAGTCCCAAGCCCAAACCGCCGTGAGGAGGAGCTCCGTATTTGTGAAGCATAAGATATGTTTCAAACTCATCGGGGTTCATCCCCAGTTTTTTCATTTTTGCGACCTGCTCGTCGTAATCGTGAATTCTCTGTCCGCCGGAGGTGATTTCAATTCCTCTGAACAAGAGGTCGAACGAGAGTGTAACTTCGGGGTCTTCGGGGTCGTCCATAGTGTAGAAAGGACGCTTTTTTGAAAGGTAGTGGGTAACGAACAGGAAATCGGAATTATACTGCTGTTTAGCCCATTTGCCGAGGAAAGCTTCTTCTTCGGGCTCGAAATCTTTCATATCCGTAATATTTTTCAGTTTTTTAACGCACAGCTCTTTTGCGTCTTTGAAACGGATGCAGGGGATAGAGGTGATTTCGGGTATTTCAACCTTTAACAACTCAACTTCGGGCGCATACTCGGTCTTTAACAAGTTCATTATATATTTAAGCGCACCCGTTTCCATATTCATAATATCGTAGAACGAATCTATGAAACCCATTTCGAAGTCCATTGAAATGTATTCGTTCAAATGCCTTGAAGTATCGTGGTGTTCTGCGCGGAATACGGGCGCAATTTCAAATACTCTCTCGTAAACGGGCACGAGCGCCTGCTTGTAAAGTTGCGGGCTCTGCGCAAGATATACGGTTTTTCCGAAGTAATCAAGCTTAAATACGTTCGTTCCGCCCTCAGCGCCGGCAAAATTTATTTTGGGGGAGTGTATTTCTGTGAAATTCTGGCTTTGCAGATATTCTCTGAATCCGCGCTGGATTCCTTCCTGTATTTTAAATATAGCTCTCTCTTTGGGATTGCGGAGAGTAACGGGACGGTTGTCCAGATTTACCGATAAATCACAGTTTATCTGCTTTTTTGAAATTACTACGGGAGGAATAGCCGCAGGGGATGACAGAATTTCAATATTGTGAATTTGCAGCTCGTATCTTTCACTGCCGTCGCGCGTTTCGCTCTTTACGACTTTTCCCGTAATTTTTACGCTGGCTTGTTCAACGATTTTATCGTCAAGACGGAATGAAGAGAATTCAGGCGAATAAACGCATTGAATAAGCTCGCGTGAAGTTCTTAAGATTATGAAGGCAAAGTCTGACATCAGTCTGATGTTATGAATAGTGCCTTTTGTAGTAACAACTTTGTCAAGATTGTTTTTGTACTCTGAGTAGGGAGTGGTGTCTGACGTGATTACACCCGTTATTTCCTGCATATTAATCCTCTGAATATTTTTTTATAATTTTAAGTCTTTTGTATGCAAAAATCAAGTAAAATGAAACGTGACAAAAATTTTTTTGAAAGTCGGAATATTTATGCTCTTGCCTTTTTATCCTATATAATGTATAATAAATACTGAAAACGGTCTGCGGTGTTCGTGGTATGGAAAATTCGTAATCCACAATGATTTTTAGGGAGCGCGTCGTTTGTGAAAATAGGCAAGGTCTGTTTTTACGGAAAGTCCGAAGTTTCACTTCGCAGCACCCACCTGCGAGATGCGGGTTAATACTTTTTCATATCACGGCACAGGCGGATTTTGTTTTTTATTGTCCGGTTTAATCAGTTCCTTCCAGGCGGAGGAGCTTTTTAATTTTTCAGCAACTGAAACGTATAAAC
>JAIEAS010000215.1 GCA_029071285.1 Clostridia bacterium | reverse complement strand
CATAAATTTCTGTGTACCCATTTAGGTATTTTAAACATAAACATTTTTTATTTGCTAAAATATAATTGTGAGCGCCAACTAAGACAACCACTGCAAGAGGGAAGTGCAAATCAAACGAGGAAGGACAGACCGAAAGGTTTGTTCTTCCTTGCTTTTTTTATTTGTGTTTTTAAAATGAGTATGGTATAATGTTTTGCGGTAAATTATCAGCGGTAATTTTTCAGGAGAGAGAATGATTAAAATTTTAGTTGACGCAATGGGCGGGGACAACGCGCCTCAGGCAACGGTTGCCGGCGCCTGCCTTGCGGCGGAAAAGGATAAAGAGCTTTATATTATCCTCACGGGCAGAAAGGACGAAGTTCAGACGGAGCTTAATAAGCATAAGTACGATAAATCCCGCTTCGAAATAGTGGACTGCCCCGACGTCGTGGATATGAACGATATCCCCACCGAGGCGGTCAGAAAAAAAGATTCGTCGCTTATCCGCGGATTCTGGATGCTCAAAAAGGAAGAGGATATCTGCGCTCTCGTTACCGCGGGCTCGACCGGCGCAACCATTGCGGGCGGTCAGCTTATTTTAGGCAGAATACGCGGTGTCAAGCGCCCTGCGCTGTGCGCGGGAATTCCAAACTCGCGCGGCGGAGTTACATTGCTTTGCGACTGCGGCGCGAACGCAGAGTGCAAGATTGAAATGCTTTGCCAGTTCGCAATTTTAGCTTCGGCTTACGCGAAAGCGGGCTTCGGAATACAGAATCCCAGAATAGGACTTTTAAACAACGGCACCGAGGAACACAAGGGCGACCCTTTAAGACAGCAGACCTATCAGTGCTTAAAGCAGTTGAACGGTATAAACTTTGCGGGCAACGCCGAGGGGCGCGACATTATGCTCGGCGACTTCGACGCGGTGATTGCAGACGGCTTTTCGGGCAACGTTGCGCTGAAATCGATGGAGGGCTGCGGAAAGCTCGTGCTCGGCGTAATGAAAAAGGAATTTTCGTCGTCGCTGTCCTCGAAAATCGGATATCTTTTTATGCGCAAGGCGATTAAGCGTATGCGCGGACAGCTCGACTTCGACAAGGCGGGCGGCGCGCTTCTGGTGGGGCTCAAAAAGCCCGTTATCAAAAGCCACGGCTCGTCCAAGCCCGAAACTATCGCGGCATCAATCGCAAACGCGGCGACAGTTCACCGCAACGCGCTTATTCCCGCAATAGATAAACTTCTGGAAGAGAGCGGAATAGACCGGCTTTCGGAGATAATAAATGTCGGCGAGTGATGCGGAAAAGGTCCTCGGCTACGTCTTTAAAGATAAAGACCTTTTGCGCCTTGCCTTGACTTTGCCGTCCGCTTCGGGTGAGAACAACCAGCAGCTTGAATTTTTCGGCGACGCCATTTTAGAGTTTATCGTGTCCGAGCTCATATTCGAAAAGGGCGGCAGCGAGGGCGAGATGACCGACCGCAGAAAAAGCCTCGTTTCGGACGCGGCGCTGGACAAGGTTTCAAGAAGGCTCGGGCTTGACAGTTTTTTAATACGCAGTAAAAGCGACACGGCGAATAAAAAGGCAATTCCCTCGGTATACGAGGCGGTGGTTGCGGCAATCTATCTCGACGGCGGAATTAAGGCGGCTAAAAAGTTCGTGCGGTCCACACTCGACTTTACAAAAACCGAGCCCGACCAGAACTTCAAGGGCAAACTGCAGGAAATACTGCAATCCAAGGGCGAGCCGTGCCCCGTGTATTTACATAACGACGTAGGCACGCCGCAGAAACATAAATTTGAAGTAATCTTAAATCTTTTCGGAGAAAAATTCAGGGCGGAGGCGGACTGCATAAAAGCCGCCGAACAGCTTGCGGCGCAATCCGCGCTGGAACGCCTTAGAGAACTAAACGGTAAATTATGATAACTTTTAAACAGATACAATTAGTAGGATTTAAGTCCTTTGCGGACAAAACGACGGTGCCCCTCGGCGAGGGCGTAACCTGTATAGTCGGACCCAACGGCTGCGGCAAATCCAACGTTGCCGACGCTATCCGCTGGGTTCTCGGCGAACAGTCGGCTAAGATGATGCGCGGCTCGCAGATGATGGACGTCATATTCGGCGGCACCGAGGCAAGAAGACAGATGTCTTTCTGCGAGGTTACGCTGACTTTCGACAACACACAGAGAATGTTCGATATCGACTGCGACGAAGTTGAAATGACAAGGCGCTTATACCGCAACGGCGACAGCGAATATCTTTTGAACAAACAGCCCTCGCGTATGAAGGTACTCACAGGACTTCTGCACGGCGCCGGCGCGGCGAAAGAGGGATATTCCATTATCGGACAGGGCAGAATCGAGCAGATTATGAACGCGAAGCCCGAGGACAGGCGTTCCATTTTCGAGGAAGCGACGGGTATCGTCGTTTTCAAGGACAGAAAAGCCGACGCCGAAAGAAAGCTTAACGCATCGAAGGACAACCTTTTCGTGTTTGCGCAGCGTATGCAGGAAGTCGAAAGGCAGATAGGACCCTTGAAAAAGGCCTCCGAAAACGCCCTTAAATACAGGGAACTGTACACGCAGCTTCGCCACCACGAAATGAACTTATACATAGTCCGCCACGACAGCGCGGCAGGCGAGCGCGACAGTCTCAACGCCAAGGCGGAAAAGATAAACAAGAGAATCGAGGAAGTAACCGCCATATCCGAGCAGCTTTTAAGCGAGTATCAGACCCGCCGCGACGAGCTTGCCGCCGCGGACGCGGAACTCAACGACTTGTACGAAAGACTGCGCCGCTACGAAGTAGGAATTGAAAAGAAGAGCGGAAAGTCCCAGCTTCTGTTTGAAAAGGCAAGCTCGGTGCGTGAAAAGCTTGCTTCCGCCCAGAACGATATTCTCGTCGCAACCAAGCGTATCGACGATATCGATAAGGAAATCGGCCGCTACGAAGTGTACGGTCAGCGCAACAGCGAAAGACTCAACGGGCTTCGTTCGCAGACCGACGGTTTCCGCGCGGAAATTGACGAGCTGTCCAAAAAGATTGCAGACTACGAATATATGACGGGCGAGCACAGAAAAAAGGTTATGGACACCTTCAAAGACCTCTCCGATATGCGCCACAATATGGGCTCGCTGTCGGCGCAGAAGCAGCTGCTTAAAGAGCGCCTCGGCGAAATCCAGCGCGATATGGAAGCTATCCGCGAGAGGCGCGACAGATTCCGCGGCGAGTACGACGAAAGCTTCGAACGCAGCAAGGCGCTGTCCGAGCTTCTCGGCAACGAAAACAACCTTTTGGAGCAGGCAGAGGCAAAGACCCGCGAGTGCGACGAAAAAATTCAGCTTTTAATCCGTCAGGTGTACGATACGCAGGCGCAGATTGTCAGCCTTAACGACAGCTTAACCACATATCAGGCTCTGCGCGACAGGTTCGAGGGATATATATATTCGGTAAGAAAACTTCTTAACAACGCCAAGACCGACGGCGAAGTTTCCGAAAAAATCGAGGGACTTATTGCCGACGTCGTAAGCTGCGACAGCGAGTACGAAGTCGCTATCGAAACAGCGTTCGGCGGCGCAATGCAGAACGTTATCACCAAAACCCGCGACGACGCGAAGCTTTTAATCGAGTACTTAAAGCGCAACCGTATGGGTCAGGTAACTTTCCTTCCCATAGAGGCGCTCAGACCCAAGACCGAAAACAGCGAAATTAAGGCCGCCGCTCACGACAAGGGCGCGATAGGCTTTGCCATAAACTTAGTTAAATTCAACAAAAAGTTCGAGAACGTAATTCACCATCTTTTGGGCAATACTTTAATCGTCGACAACATCCAGAACGCGACGCAGATTGCCCGCAGATATCCGAGGGCGTTCAAGATAGTTACCCTCGACGGCGACGTAATCGCAACGTCGGGTTCGATGACGGGCGGCTCCAAGCGTGAAATTGCGGGCAACCTGCTTGCAAACGAACGCCGCATCAAGGAAATCGAAGAGGGGATTGAGAGCAAGAAGAGTTCTTTAAACCGTGCGGAAATCAAGCGCAAGGAATTAGAGGGCTTGCAGACTCAGGCAACCGCCGAACAGCAGGAGCTTATTACCCGCTTGCAGGACGCAAGGGTAGAGCTTTCCGCTATAACCGAAAAGCAGTCTATGTTAATGCAGCGCGTAACCTACGCCGAAAGCGAGTACGCGGCTTACGGTCAGTCGCTTAAGGCTCTGGAAGATAAGCTTGCCAACCTCGACAGCGAGTACAGCGGCGTATCCAAGGGCGCAAGCGATTTGTCCGAGCAGTCGGACAAGGCTTCGTCCGAGATTAACGATATGAGCGCGCAGTACGATAAGCTTACTGCGGAACGTAACGAAAAAGCAGAAAAGCTCAATTCAATGCTCGTGGAAATCGCGGCTTTGGAGAGCGCGGTTAAATCGGGCAGCGAAAATATCGAAAGGCTGAATTCCGAGAGAGAACAGCTTTCCGGGAGGTTGGAAAATACCAAGGCAAGCATTCCCGCAATCGAAGAGGAAATGCAGTCCTTCACCAAACAGGCGCAGCAGGCGGCGCTTTCCAAGGAAGAGCAGGAAGTCGTTGAAGACCTGAACAGACAGGTCAACGAAAATCAGGCGCGCAAGGAATATCTCAACCGCAAAATGATGGAGTACGACAGCGACAGACTGAACGTTTACAAGGAAAAGGAAGAGCTTACCAAAAAGCAGTCGCACATAGAGCTTGCCTTACAAAAGATAGATACCGAACTCGAATATCTTCAGCAGCGTATTTCGGAAGAATATCAGGAAGACTACGAGGGCTGTCTTAAATATAAGGTTGACGATTACGACGCGTCCAACGCGCAAAACACAATCGCAAGCTTAAAAAGGCAGATTACAATGCTCGGTCCCGTCAACCACAACGCGGTTGAGGAGTATGACGAGCTTTCGCAGCGTTACGAAAAAATGACTGCGGAGAAGGAAGACCTTGAAAAGGCGATTTCCGATCTGACTACCGCGCTCGACGATATCCGCGCGGAGATGCTCAAAATTTTCAACGCAGGGTTCAATACTATAAGCGAAAACTTTAAAAGGACTTTCAAAGAGCTCTTCGGAGGCGGCAAGGCGGAGTTGCAGCTCGACTACACCGACTGCGACGACCCTCTCAACGCGGGTATCGAAATCGTTGCGTGTCCCCCCGGCAAAAAGCTCACCAAAATTTCGCTTTTATCGGGCGGCGAGCGCGCGCTTACGGCAATTGCAATTCTGTTTGCAATCATCGGTATGCGCCCCATGCCCTTCTGCGTACTTGACGAAATCGAGGCGGCGTTGGACGAGGCGAACGTTGCAAGATACGCAAAATATCTGAAGAAGTTTGCAACCCAGACACAGTTTATAGTAATCACGCATAGAAAACCCACTATGGAAAACGCGGATATTCTTTTCGGCGTAACCATGGAGGAAAAGGGCGTTTCAAAAATAGTTTCGGTTAAGCTGTCCGAAGTTGAGTCAAAACTCGGCGGCGACACCGTTATGTAGTTATGTGATTTCACGGCAAAAATATTTTTGTAAAAAGTTATAAAATATTTAACGGCGCAAGCAAAACCGCGCTTTTGCGCCGCGCACCCGATTTGCGCATACCTGCGCCTCAGCGGGTGAATTTGCGCGATTAAAATATTTGTGTGCAACAGCAATCGCGCAAAGAGGGCAGCGCCCTCAAATCACGAAAAATTATTTTTGCATCTTAAAAAATAATTTTTGTGAGGAGTATATTATGGGATTATTTTCTAAGCTTAAAAATGCGCTTAAAAAGACGAGGGAAGGACTCGCCAACGCGCTTTCAAACCTGTTCAAAAAAAATCTCGGCGACGATTTTTACGACGAGCTTGAAGAAATTTTAATTTCCGCGGATATTTCGGTTACTACCGCAGAGGACGTCGTAGAGGAAATCCGCCTTGAAGCCAAAAAGGAAAAGCTCAAGGACAGAGAGTTCGTTACCGACCTTTTAAAGGACGTTTTAGAGGAAAAGCTGACCGAGGCGGAAGAGCTGGATATAAAATATCCCGCCGTAATTATGCTTGTCGGCGTAAACGGCGTAGGCAAGACCACGACGGTAGGAAAGCTTGCAAATTACTTTTTAAGCCAGAAAAAGAGCGTAACCGTTGCTGCTGCGGACACCTTCCGCGCGGCTGCTGCCGACCAGCTTACAGTCTGGGCTGACCGCGCCAAAGTGCGCATCGTCAAGCACGAGGAGGGCAGCGACCCCTCGGCGGTCGTGTTCGACGCTTTGACTTCCGCAAAGGCGAAGGGCACCGACGTCGTGATTATCGACACGGCTGGCAGACTTCACGTAAAAGCAAACCTTATGGAAGAGCTCAAAAAAATGTCGCGCGTGGTAGAGCGCGAATACCCGCAGGCGAACTTCTACAAGTTGTTGATTCTTGACGCGACCACGGGCGGAAACGCCGTAAATCAGGCTCAGGTCTTTGACGAAGCGGTTGAGCTGGACGGAATAGTTTTAACCAAGCTTGACAGCTCCGCAAAGGGCGGTTTCGTAGTGTCGCTTTGCGGCGAGCTCGCAATTCCCGTAGCTTTCGTGGGTACGGGCGAAAAGCTTGAAGATATTGAAAAATTCGATCCCGAAGAATTTGTAGAGGGGCTGTTTTAATGACTGAAAAACAAAAAATGCTGGCGGGCGAGCTGTACGACGCTTCGGATAAACAGCTTCAGGAAGAACACGCACGCGCAATAGAGCTTTGTTCGAAGCTGATGGATTTCAGACTTACGAAGGAAGAGCGCGCAGAAGTCGCAAAAAAACTGCTCGGAAAAACGGGAAACAACGTTCATCTGTCGCAGGGCTTTTGCTGCGACTACGGCAGCAATATCGAGGTCGGCGAAAATTTTTACACCAACTACGGCGTATGTATTCTTGACGTGTGCAAGGTGAAGATAGGCGACAACTGCCTCATTGCGCCGCAGGCGGGTATATACACGGCGTGCCACCCGCTGGACAGAAAAACGCGTGTAAGCGGACTTGAACTCGGAAAGCCCGTAACTATCGGCAACGACTGCTGGATAGGCGGTCAGGCGGTAATTAACCCCGGCGTTACCCTCGGCGATAACGTCGTAGTCGGGAGCGGCGCGGTAGTAACCAAATCTTTTCCTTCAAACGTGGTAATAGCGGGCAACCCCGCCAAAATAATAAAAAAACTTAATTAAGAGGTATAGTATGGTAAAATCAAAATTAAAAATATTCGGACTGCTTGCGGTAATATGCGCATTTGTATGCTGTGCGTTTGCAGGCTGTTCGTTACTTCAAAACATTGACTACGAAGAAATTTACAACGACGACGCGAAAATTGTAAACTGCAATACTAACGTTTGTATAGACTCGTTTGAAACGTGGAATAAAGGCGTATATACACTCAAATGTTTAAAGCTTTCCGGCGTTTTTCACGTTAATAATCTATTGACGGTAGACGAGGAAACTTCGGCAACACTTACGTTTAAAACAATGAGCGGGAAGTGTAAAGTAGTTCTTGTTAAGGATAAAGTTGTTTACACTATTGCCGAGGGAAGTTATGACGGTGCACTTGAATTGGAAATACCATACGGTGATTATAGAGTAAACGTAGTTGGTGTTGACGCAAATTTCAATCTTATATTAAGT
>JAIEAS010000214.1 GCA_029071285.1 Clostridia bacterium | reverse complement strand
GAAAGGTGGAATGACAAGAAGAATCCGAACGAGGGTTGGTTTGATAGGGCGGCAGAACTTATCGCACAAATGATAGCAAAAAGCGCAAAGGGAAATTTGGAAAATGTTAAAACTTGAAACGTTAAAAAAAGAATATATCGACCCGATACTTGAAAGCTCGGGATTGCCGTTCAAGGTTTACCTCGATACTGGCGATTTCCACAAGGCAATCCGAAACGGCAATACCGTAACGGAATTTATCAACGGAATTATGGCGGTATCAGGCTCTTCCGTAGAGTATGCGGGAGAACAGGAAATCGTAGGGATTTCTACGGAACTGAAATTCCTTGTGCGTGTGGACGATGATATGCAGGCGGACGGCAGCTTCGACAGCATTGAAAAGTTCCGCGATCTTCTTTCTCAGGCGTTTTCCTCCGTAAAACCGAAATTTAACGTTACGGAGGACGGAAAAACCTACACTGTGGTTGTCGCGTACACTCTACCCGATACCGGGGAACGCGCGCAGCGTTCGGGAATCGGAGACAGCCTTTCCTACTCCTGTTCGGTGTATTTTGCCTACCTTGCAAACTCAATCAACGCGACAGACGTAAAAATTACCATAGACGGGGAAGAGATAAATTTTCTTGCTGTTGGCATTACGCGCCGTCCTTCCATTATTGCAAATCTTTATACAGACAACGTGAACGGGGAATCAGCTACTTATTCGGAGAGTGCGGCTTTTGCCGTGGATCTCACAATGCCCGCCTTCATTAGCTCGCTCGGAGGCATTCTCTCCGATTATATCCTCGGGATTTCCGATTCCAACGAACCCCATACGGTGGTTATAACTTACGGAAACGGAACGACGATAACCAAGCAGATGATTTTCGGTGAAAGCAAGGGGGACGGACAGGGAATCGAGAACGTGCGTTACACGGTTTCCCTTATCCCTTACGCGGGAGAAGCCGTTACAGGAGGCTAAACATGAGAAGAGAATACGTTATTCGCATTATTAACGACTCGGGGAATGATACCCCCGTTAAAGCTGTAACAGGCGAAAACGAGAAAGTGGGCGGAGAAGTGCAAGATTCCTCGAAGGGAGCAGAATACGCCATGAAAATGGCAAAGCGGATCGTAAGTGTGAGAGCAATCGTGCACACGGTAGACCAAATCATTTCGCACCAACACTCCATGATAAGCCTCGAAACAGGTGCGCAGGAATACGGACAGCGCGCGTCGTATGCCTATCAGAAGGTGGGCGGTTTCGTAAAGTCGGTAGCCATGGGCGCAGTTGCGGGAAGCGTTGCGGGGCCCGTTGGCGCAATCGCAGGAGCAGCGGTTGCAGCCGCAACGTCAATCGGAAGCGAGCTCATGAACTACTATATGCGGCAGGACGAAATCAGTACCAAAAAAGACTTGGAAGATATTTCCCGCCGAATGCGCATGACGAGAGCGACCGTGTCGGGCAGGCGATATTCCAACATTACGGAGTTTTAATTATGAAAACCGAAATTGAAGTTTATATTGATGGAGTGAGGTATCGGAATTGCGCAGTATATCCGTTCAATTCTGAAGACGTGCTTGATGCAACGCTTGACAGTGCAATGATTCAACTCAATCGTGTCCGGCAGGAAATTTTCGAGGTGCTTACCGAGGTTACAGTCGTTGTAAAAACCCATGCGGGCGGCGGCACTCAAGAGGCTTCCACCGACTGGATTGTATCACATGACGATTCCTATGAATCCCCCGTGGGCTCGGGGCTGTACAATCACTCTCTTTCGCTTGTGGAGCTTACCAAGTACGGAGAGGGGTTCATTTCGGACAGCATTTGTACCACACACCCCGGCGGGAATATTTATACGGATAATGCGAAACCTGTTACGCCTGAGGAAATATAAAAAAATTTAAGAAATCTATTGACATTTAAAATTTTAGTGATATAGTGTAACTAACAAACACAGGAGGTGATGTGTTATGAAGTGGGGCTGGTATACAACGGATGACGATGGAAACATTGTCGGAAAAACAGACGTCGACAACGAAACTGGTCGCGTAGATGTCTACGATGCGACAGATGGCGACTTCGAAAATGGTCACGGTCATGATGTTTATAGCTCTATGGACGCGTATGACGATTCTGTTTGCGAGCAATTCGCTGGCTATGATTCTGGGGGAGATGTTTATTCTAGAGACCCCGATGATGAAGACAGCATTGGAAGAGATTGGGAAGACCGAGGTTGGGATGAATAAGTTGTAAATTAAAAAGCACGGGAAACCGTGCTTTTTTCATGCAAACAAAAAGGACGATTATTTAGCGTCCTTTTTTAATTCGTCGAGCTTCTTTTCAAGCTCGGCGATTTCCTTCTGCTTATTTGCTTCCGCTTTTGCTTGCTTGGAGGCGGTGCGCTCGGCTTTGCGGGCTTTGAATTTGGCCACTATTTTTTCTCTGAAAGATCTTACGTTGTATAAAATAATTACAGCTAAATTTGCAAGAAATGCTATTAGAGAAAAACACATCCATAAGGAGTATTCCGTTGCAAATTTAGAAAATATTTCGTGTTCCGTATACAATTCATAATTTTCTACGACAAAAGATAACTCTTTTGCATTATCAACAAATAATGCGAACAAAAAGAAAAGCGGGACACAAAAAATCAAGTTAAACAAGATAGAAAATTTTTTCATAAATTCACCTGTCTGAAAATTTTAT
>JAIEAS010000213.1 GCA_029071285.1 Clostridia bacterium | reverse complement strand
CAGTGGATTGCCTTCACAAGATGAATTTATATTTTAAGAATTTAAAATAGTGGATTAAACCTCTTTAAGCGTGAAGTTGAGGGTGCCCAGCCCGAATGATACGGGGATTGCAAGCTTAACCATAGTGCAGCGCGAGGTGTTGTTGTCGGCATCGTCCAAAGCCGCATACCATACGGTCTGTGTCGTGCCGGACATTTCGCCGCCGTCGTAACCGATAGTTACCGCAACGGTGGAAACGCCCTTGTCCTCGATTTCGTTGCCTTCGTCGTCCTTTTTTACGGGAACGTAGAGGTTCTTTGCCGCAAGCGCAGAGGAAACTGCCGTAAGCTCGTCCTTTTCAAGCTCAGAGCCACTGCCCGCAAGCTTTATGGTGGAAATTCCGCCCGAAGCCGCGTTGAAAAGATTTATCGTCTGCGAAAGACCTGAAGAAAGTTTTAAGCTGCGTATTACAGTATACAGCGACGAGTTATCGAACAGCGAGTTTGCCGTTTTGTTCAGCTTGCCGTAAGTTTCGGTTTCGGGTTCGCCGTCTTTTTCTGTCTTTACAGAAGTTACTTCCGTGCAGGCGTAGTTGTAATAATTTTCGTAAACTACGTCGTGCTCCTCGTAAGCCGCCTCAAGAGTTGCGGGACGGTACGCCGCGGGGGAAGTGGACTTGATTTCCTGCCAACTGTAAACGGGCTGTAAGCTGTAGTACGCCGAGCGGAAATAACTTACGGTTTTTACGCTGTCGGAAAATTCTTTTTCAGCCTTGCCCACCGTGATTTTGCCCGAAATCGAAAGCTCGGTTTTATAGCAGTAGAGTACTTCTTTTTTGGTTTCTTCCGCGCGGTAAGCTTCGGGAACGCTCGTTGAGTTCCAGTCGTATTCGAACGCGTAGAAGTCGGTAGTAAAAGCACCGTCTGAATATTCGATTTTATAATTACCGTTGCCTTTGCCGTCGTTCGCGCCGTCAAACTTTACTTCATAGACGAGGGTTTCGTGTTCGCCGTTTATAAAATAGGGCTGAATGCCCTTATAGCCCGTCTGGATATACCAGTTCGAGTTTGTCAGCGCGGTGTTGGTAACCTTCGAGCCGCCGCAGCCCGAGCAGTTGCCCGCGCCCATACAGCCCGCAAGAGTTACCATAGCCGTTGCCGCGGCAAAGATAACCGTAAATTTAGGAAATTTTTTCATAATGCGGAACTATTATAACACATTATTTTGTAATTGTAAAAACTTTTATGGCACAAAATGATTAAAAATTATGCGCGGTGTGGTATAATGGGGGTATGATTAAAGCAAGCGTCTGCTCCGTGCTAAGCACGGCGCTGGAAAAACTTAAAAGCATAATTTCCGCAAACGAGGGGGCGGGCAGAAAAACGCTGATTTTCTGCGAGGACAGGCTTACCCTCGCCGCGGAACGCGCGGTCTGCGCGGCGGTGGGCGGAACTTTTTCTGTTTCGGTCTATACCTTTGCGCGTTTTCTCTCTTCCGAGAGGGGCAAGCGCGCGGACATTCTGACGGCGCAGGGCTCGGCAATGGCTATCCGCAAAATCATAGAGGAAAAGCGGGATAGCTTAAAGCTCTTCGGCAAGTTTTCGGCGGCGGCTGCGGCGGGCGCGGTTTACGATACTATCGCGCTTTTGTACTCTTCAAAAATCTCGGCGGACGACTTGAAAAAGGCGGACGCAGACGGACTTTTGGAAAGCAAGCTTCACGATATTTCGGCAATATATTCCGAGTACGAAAGCTATCTTGAAAAAAGCGGCAAGATTGACAGAAACGCGTACCTTTCCGAGCTTCCGCAGATTATAGAAAAGAGTGAAAAAATCGCGGGGAGCGACGTTATATTTCTGGGCTTCCAGTCCTTTACCCGTTCGTCGCTGGACTGCGCGAAGGCGGCGTTTAAATGTGCGAAAAACGTGTACGGACTGTTTATCGGCGGCAGTGAAGAAATTTACGTCAACGAGGCTTTGACCTCGTTCGAGGGCGCGGCGGAAGAGTACGGCGGCGCCGAAGTCGAGCGGGTGCAGAGCGGACTTATAAAAGAGGCGGAAATACTCCGCAAGTCCCTTTTCGACCCCGAAAGTTTCCATATCAAAAACCCCGTCGCGACTGACAGGGTGCATTTATTTGAGGCGCTGGACGAGGAAGAGGAGCTTGAATTTATCGCCGCGAGCATTAAAAAATTCGTGCTGGACGGCGGCGAGCGGTACGGCGATATTTCGGTTATGCTCCCCGACGTGGGCGCGGCGGAGCGCGGGCTGAGGCGGGTTTTTTCGCAGTACCGCATACCCTACTACGCCGACAGACGGCGCACGCTGTCCGAACACGCGGTTGCCGCGTTTATTCTGGATTATCTCGTGTGCCTTGCGCAGGGCTGTCCCGTCAAGGAATGCGATGCGGTTATATCCTCGCCGCTGTTCCCCGCGGAGCGCGAAGATAAGGATATTTACAGAAACTACGCGCTGCGGCTTGCGAATTTCCGCGGCGGCATAAGGCGCGAACCCAACCCCGAAATTCTTGCAAAAATGAACTTCGATTACGACGCGGTGCAAAGGGTGCGCACGGTATTTTTCAAGGGCTTTTCCTGCCTTAAAAACGGAACGGCGGAAGAGGTCTGCGGCGGTGTTATAAATCTTTTGGAAGCTCTCGAAGTAAAGACTACCCTTGAAAACCTTGCGGAAAAATTCAAAGACGACTACCCCGCCGAAAGTGAGTTCTGCGGCAGGGTTTACGAGGCGGCGCTGGGCGTTATCGCGGAGGCGGAAATTATCGCGGGCGGCGGTAAAATGCCGATAAGCGAGTTTATAAAGATACTTAAAAGCGGCTTCGGCGCGCTTGAAATTTCGTTAATTCCGCCCAAGGCGGACGCGGTTTTCGTGGGCGATATTGCCGCGACCGCAAACACGGGCTCGAACGTGGTTTTCGCAGCACAGCTTTCGGACGACGTGCCCGCTTCAAGCTCGGACACAGCCCTTCTGACCGACAGCGAAATTTCTCAGCTCGAGGGCGCGAACCTTGCGATATCCCCCAAAATCAGACAGGTGAATATGCGCCGCCGCGAGCAGACTGCGCTGAATATCTGCGCGTTCAAAAAGCAGCTTTATCTCTCGTACTCTGTAAGGGTTGGCGGCGAGGAAAGCGGCGTGAGCGAAATCGTCGCGTACGCAAAGCAGAAGTTTTTAACCCCCGCGGGCGGCGAGTTGAAGGCGGTGAATATTAAGCGGCTGGAAAAATCGGACGCCGCGCTCGTCTACTATTGCAGTGAAAAAATTCCCGCACTCAAAAGGCTTACCTCCTTGCCCCGCGCGGAAACGCTGTCGGCGGTGTACGGTTGCCTTAAAGAGAACGGCTTTGAAAAGGAAGCGGACGCGGCGCTGGAAGCTCCCAGACAAAAGGTGCTAAGCGACGGGCGGTCGCTTTTCGTGAGCTATAATTCAATTACCCCCACTATGCTGGAAACCTATTTTTCCTGCCCCTATAAAAACTTTATCCAGAACGGCTTAAAATTGCAGGAGCGCGAGGAGGGAACTCTGCGCCCCGTCGACACGGGAAACTTTATCCACACCGTGCTTCAGCGCGTCGCGCCCGAGATGGAAAAACTTACTTCGGAAACGGTAGCCCCCCGCGCGGAAGAGATTGCGGACGGGCTTTTGAAGGACGCGCCCTACTCGTCGCTGTGCGACAGCAAGAGCGGCGGCTATACCGCGCAGGCGCTCATAAAAGAGGCGGGCGTTATTGCCTCGGGTATGTTCGAGCAGCTTGCAAATTCTTCTTTCAAAATCGAAAGCGCGGAGTACAAGTGCGAGGTGCCGCTTTTCGACGGCGTAAAGGTTTTCGGCAGAATCGACCGCGTTGACACGTGCGGCGACTTAGTCAGAATTATCGACTATAAGACGGGCACGATAGATTCCTCGCCCGCAAAATATTATATGGGACTTAAACTGCAGCTGCCGCTGTACTTAACTTCCGCCTCCAAGGGCAGAAGGGCGGCGGGCGCGTACTATTTCCCCGCCTCGGTTGAGTACAAGGACAAGGCCGACGGCGTGTTCAGACTGCAGGGCTTTATGGACGGCAGCGACGAGGTTGTAACCCGCTCGGACGTTACTTTACAGCCCAAAGAAAAGAGCAGATATTTTGACGCATATCTCGGCGGAGGAAGGAGCGACAAGGCTATGACGCCCGAGGTTTTCAGTGAATTTCTGGAGTATTCCCAAGCCGTCGCTAAGCAGGGCGCGGGTGAAATGTTAGAGGGGAATATTGCTCCCTCGCCCGCAGAGGGCGAGTGCTCGTTCTGCAAGGCGGGCGGAAGCTGCGCCTTTGCGGTTGGAGCCGACGGCGAACAGCGTTCGCCCCGCGCTATAAAGTGCGGCGAAATCGCAAACGTCGTAAAAAGGCTGAAGGAGGGCGAGTGATATGGCTATAACACCCGAACAGCAGGCGGCAATCGAGCGCGGCGGAAAGGTAATAGTTTCGGCTTCGGCGGGCAGCGGCAAGACATTCGTAATGATTAAAAAGCTCGTCGAGGCGATAGCAAACGGCGCGGATCTGGACGGCGTTTTAGCCGTAACCTTCACCAAAAAAGCGGCGGCGCAGATTAAGGAAAAACTGCGCACCGCCCTCATGGAAAAAATGA
>JAIEAS010000212.1 GCA_029071285.1 Clostridia bacterium | reverse complement strand
TTGTAACACAATGATTTATACTTATTAAAGGTAGCATTTACCAAATCAATATAGTAATAAATTATGTTTCGGAGGAAATTATGGCACTCGTTTCATTGAAAGAAATGTGCGAAAAAGCACGTAAAGGCAAATACGCCGTCGGTCAGTTCAATATCAACAACCTTGAATGGACAAAATCTATTTTGCAGACCGCACAGGAACTTAAATCTCCCGTTATACTCGGCGTATCCGAAGGCGCGGGCAAATATATGACAGGCTTTAAAACCGTTGCTTCTATGGTAAAAGCAATGATTGAAGAGCTTAATATAACCGTTCCCGTCGCTCTTCATTTAGACCACGGCACGTACGAAGGCTGCTATAAATGCATTGAAGCGGGCTTCTCTTCCATTATGTTTGACGGCTCGCACTTCCCGATTGAAGAAAATATCGCCAAAACGAAAGAACTCGTCGAAGTATGCGCAAAAAAGGGTTTAAGCCTTGAAGCCGAAGTAGGTTCTATCGGCGGCGAAGAAGACGGCGTTGTAGGCTTGGGTGAATGCGCCGACCCTGACGAGTGCAAAAAAATCGCCGATTTGGGAATTACCATACTTGCAGCAGGTATCGGCAATATTCACGGCAAATATCCCTCCAACTGGCCCGGACTCAGATTTGACATACTTGAACAGATAAAGAAAAAGGTCGGCGACATGCCCCTCGTCCTCCACGGCGGCACAGGTATCCCCACCGATATGATTAAAAAAGCAATTTCGCTCGGCGTTACTAAAATCAACGTAAATACCGAATGCCAGCTTGCATTTCAGGAAGCTACGAGAAAGTACATTGAAGAAGGAAAAGATTTACAGGGCAAGGGCTTTGACCCCAGAAAACTGCTTGCGCCCGGTTGCGAAGGAATAAAGAAAGTCGTCAAAGAAAAAATGGAAATCTTTGGCAGCATCGGCAAAGCTTAAATCCTCCAATCCAATTCAGAATCATAAAAGCAAGGCAAATAAAAATCTGCCTTGCTTTTTTAATTTATATAAAGTAAATGTAGGACTAACAGTTTAATTTTTATTTTATTACGCATACTTAATTGCGTATGAAAAGAAAATTATTATTTATTACCGTAATATTTGCACTGCTTCTTACTATACTTCCCGCCTGTGATGCACAAAAGGCAGGTTCGCTGAAAGTATTAACCCGCCCTTATATCGCGCAATACGAATGTGTAAGCGCGACTTTGGGCGAGGAAAATTTGCTTGATAAGTTTGACTATATAGAAGTAAATTTTGCCGATAAAAAGGAACTTGAAATTATTTATAAGCTTAAAAACAGCGACAAGAGAATTATCACGACAACTTACGAGCTCGACCCGAAAACCCGTGTGGTATCGGCGGAAATCGGAATTTTCGGATATAAATTCAAGCAAACCACAAAAATAGAAAACGGCAAATTTACCGTAACTAAAGCGATAGGCAAAAAGCAACTGATTCTGAACTTTCAGGTAAAATAAAAAAACGCGCTTGTAAATCCAAGCGCGTTTTCTATTTAGGCTGATAATTTCCCGTAATTTCTTCCATACCCTCGCTGTCAACTTTTGCAAACACTTCTTCAAGCGGAGTATCGAGTTCTTCGTCAATTGTCGTATGCCCTTCCCTCTTTGCGCCCTCGCCCAAAAGCTCGGATAATTCTTCGTCATATACAGCAAAATCGTAATCCATCTTTGCAAGGTTTTCGTCGCTGTAAACTTCAGAAATACGTGCTCTCTCTTTAAGTGCCCTTTTATCTCTTATAATTTTCAAAATTATATATACTAATATCAAAACTAAAAATATGCTGCCTGCGATTATAGCAACGATATACTGCGGTTCCATATTGTTATTTTACTACTCAATTAATATTATGTCA
>JAIEAS010000211.1 GCA_029071285.1 Clostridia bacterium | reverse complement strand
CGTTTTTTTATTTAGTTTTTAATATCCGCGCAGTATTAAAGTCTGATAATTTGAATTATTCCTTATCTGCCGCAATTCGCTTACCATTATTTCACTGGACTGATTTGATTTTTTAAGCAACGCTCCGTTCAGTTGCTGCGCACTTAATAATTGTGAGCTAATCTGAAAGGTCTGTCTGTTCAACGCTTGCAGCTGCGTATTTATATCCGCAAGCTGATTGGATATAGATTCAAAACAAACTTCAAGAGTGCTCTGCAACCGCGCAAACCCCATTCTCAACGTTTCGTCTATTTGCTGGGCAGCCATACTTATCATTTTTTCTATGCGCTGGGTTTGAAGTTCTCTGTCAACAAGCAGCAACGCTTCTTTTACGCTGTCGGCTCGGCGTGTTTCCAAATAAAAAATTACCAAATCGAGATTTTTCCAGTCGCGCTCGTCCAACAGACCGTCAAACCGTTTTTTAAGTGCTAAACGCACGAGCTCAACTTTATTTATATACGGAGCTACGGATTTTAAAATTTTTTCGGGAACAAAGCTGCTTTCAACCTTCAAATCGTGTATACGGTTTAAAAATTCATCGTCGGACATCAAATCATCCTTTTGTCCGCACAAATACTTATATTTTTTCTTACATAACACCGAACGGGATATAAAAACTACAAACAACAATAATGAAAATGCCAAGCCGCCTACAACAAACCAGAAAAGCCCCGTCCCCGTGCGGTTGCCTGTTAACATAAAAAACGTGCCTATTGCAAAACCGATTAAGCATAAAGCAAATAATACCGTAAGTGTCAAACAGGTTCTGTAATTACTTTGTGCCTCTCCCTTTGCCGATAAAGTTTTGCTTACGAGTCCCGAGTACGCCCGATGTTTTTGCGCATCCCAGTCCGGGCTTCGGATAATGTCGCAATAATACTTTTCCGCCTCGTCCGTTCCCATCCACTCGCCGTAAATTATTTTAGCGGTATTTTGGTCGACGTACTTGCCCTTAAAATGCTTTTTTCTGATCTGAGCCATAGCGGGAAAATCTTCCGCAATTTCATCAACCGCTAAACCTAAAGCATTATCCTGAAAAAATTCAAGCTGATTTAACGAAAAAGCAGGGTCGGTAAAATCCATAATAGCTTGCGGGTTGCTATCGTTAAAAAGAAGATATTTTCCGATATATTCATATTCGGCTTTCTTTACATCGTTTGATATTGCCTCATAATCTTTGACGATAAGCTGTTCTTCCTCTTTGATTTTATCACATTCTTCGGAAATCAATGAAATACCGGCACGCAAGCTGTACAGTTCGCCTAAAATGTTTTGCTTTTCCTCTTCAGTCATTTTGTCCTCCTTTTTGCATACAGTAATACTATCAGAATTATAGTTCTAAGTCAAGTATTTTAGAAATAAAGTTCTAAACTATATTGTGTATGGAATTTGGAAACAGACTTAAAGAATTACTGAAAGAAAAAGAAATATCCCAGCAGACGCTTGCAACTGCTATCGGTGTTTCTCAGCGCGCGGTATCGAAATGGATTAATTTTCAGGCGGAGCCTACGGAAAGTTCAATCGTCAACTGCGCAAAATTTTTCGGCGTGTCTGCGGATTATATTTTGGGTTTAAAAGACGATTAACAAGTCCTTACTTGGCTTGACAATTTTTCATAAAAAATATATGATAAAATAAAAATCAAAGAGGTTGAATTTTATGACAAAGAAAACACCTTACGCGATAATTATTATGGACGGCTACGGCGTAGCTCCCGCGGGCGACGGCAACGCGATTACTTTAAGCGGCAGCAAATACGTGAACGGGCTGATTAAAAATTACCCCTCTTCCACCCTCGGCGCAAGCGGAATGAGCGTCGGACTCCCCGACGGACAGATGGGCAACAGTGAAGTAGGTCACCTCAATATGGGCGCGGGCAGAATCGTCTATCAGGACCTTACCAAAATAACCAAGTCCATTGAGGACGGCGACTTCTTCGAGAACCCCGCCCTCGTCAAAGCGGTTGACAGCGCAATAAAGAACTGCAAAAAGCTGCACCTTTACGGTCTTTTGTCCGACGGCGGCGTTCACAGCCATATAACTCACCTGTACGCCCTTTTGAAAATGGCTAAACAGCGCGGTTTGAAAGAGGTTTACGTTCACTGCTTTATGGACGGCAGAGATACCGCCCCCACCTCGGGCGTGGACTTCATTAAAAATCTGCAAGCCGAAATGAAAAAAATCGGCTGCGGAAAGGTTGCCACCGTTTGCGGAAGATACTACGCAATGGACAGGGACAACAACTGGGACAGACTTGAAAAAGCTTACGATATGCTCACCCTCGGCAACGGCATTCAGTGTGCCGACGCGGTTAAAGCGGTTGAAGAAAGCTACGCTGAAGGCACGACCGACGAGTTTATCAAACCCACAAACGTTTACGAAAACGGCAAGGCTCTGGGACTTATCGAAAAGGGCGACAGCATAATCTGCTTCAACTTCCGCCCCGACCGTTCGCGTCAGATTACACGCGCGTTCACCGAAAAGGAATTTATCGTTCCCAAGGGCACGGCGTTTGAAAGAAAGACGGGCTTTATCGACCCGACTTACGTCTGCTTCACCGTTTACGACGCAACCTTGCAAAACATTGATATCGCATTCAGAAAAACCGTACTTGACAACACGCTCGGCGAATATCTTGCAAAACTCGGCAAAAAGCAACTTCGTATTGCGGAAACCGAAAAATACGCGCACGTAACGTTCTTCTTCAACGGCGGAATTGAAGCGCCGAACGATGGCGAACAGCGCGATTTAATTGAATCGCCCAAGGTTGCAACCTACGACTTAAAGCCCGAAATGAGCGCTTACGAAGTTACCGACAAGGTTCTGGAAGAGCTTGACAGCGGTAAGTTTGACGTAATGATTTTAAACTTTGCAAACTGCGATATGGTAGGGCACACGGGAATTATCCCCGCGGTAGTCAAAGCCGTGAACACGGTTGACGAGTGCGTTAAAAAGGTTACGGATAAAATCCTCGAACTCGGCGGTGCGGCGCTCCTTACGGCAGACCACGGCAACGCGGATAAGCTTATATCCGAGGACGGCTCGCCCTTCACGGCGCACACCACCAACCCCGTTCCCGTAGTTCTCGTTTCAAACGAATACAAAAACGCAAAGCTGCGCAACGACGGAATACTCGCCGACCTTGCCCCCACTCTCTTAACCGTTATGGGACTTCCCGTACCCAAAGAAATGACGGGCAAAAGCTTAATAAAGTAAATTAAGATTTTAATCCCCCGACGGCTAAGCCGTCGGGGGATTTTTAAGTTATGCAATATTGCTTTCTTCTGCGAGTGCCTGAGCTTCCTCGAGAATGCTGTCGATACGCTGTTGTATCTCTTCGTTACGCTGTGCGATTGCGGTGTTCAGCTCAATTACTTTTTTGTGCTTTTTCTTGTAAAGCACCCAGGACAGAACGATTGTAAGTACTGCGGCAATCGGAACGATTACGCAAACTACAATTTCCCAAACCGCGGCGGTTTCGCCGAAGGCTAACTGCAGGAGCGATACGGCAATGATGGCAAGCGCGATACAAGCTATTACCGTGAGCGCTATCGGCTTTCTGGGCACGCGCTGATAGTTTATGTAATCGGTGGTGTCAAACTCTTCCTGCAACTCGCTCAGCCGCTGATAATTTTTCATTGCGGTTTCGCGCGAAAAGCGCATAGCCAAAAAGTGCGTAACGTTCGTTCTCGTCTGAACCTGCCGTTCCACCTTTCCGTCGTTGCCGGTAAAGCCGCGCATAAAGCTGCCGACCACGCCGTCGCCGTACAGAGTAACCTTTTCGTTTACGCCGACTATTTCCTGACTTTCGTTATACACTTCGCGGGTTTCTTCAAGCTTCCACCCGAAAGTTTCGTGATAACGTATCGCCGTTTCCTCTTCTTCGGGACTTACGTTAACCGTTTTGTATTCTTTCATTTTTTCCTCCTTTGTTAAATGTAACCTACACTTTTACACATATTATATTTGTACAATGTACAAATGTCAACTAAAAATTTGTACATTGTGCAATAATTTTTGTATGATTACGATAACCGAAATTCAAAAAAATTTGCGCGAAGCGATTAACACAAGCAATCTATCAAAAAAAGAAATAGCCAAAAAGCTTGGAGTTAATCCGTCAACGATAAGTTTTTATCTGCATCACGATAAATTTCCGTCGATAGAAACCTTTGCAAACCTGTGCAAGATACTCGACGTTTCGGCGGACGATATTTTGTGTTTAAACGATTAGGCAAACCGTTTGCCTAATTTTTTTATTTGCAATATAATAATATGGTGATTATTAAGGATAAAGAAAGTTTTTTCACTAAAAACTGGGTTGTGTGCGTAGGCGCGATAATCTGCTGCATCTTATGGGGCAGCGCTTTTCCGTGCGTAAAATTAGGATATAAAT
>JAIEAS010000210.1 GCA_029071285.1 Clostridia bacterium | reverse complement strand
TGTCCGTACTTCATTTTCTTAGTCTTACCGCCCATAGCAAGCGCAAAAAGCTGGTGACCAAGGCAAATTCCGAATATCGGAAGTTTGCCTGCAAGTTTTTTAAGGTTTTGAATTATCTGTACGTTCTCGGCAGGGTCTCCGGGACCGTTTGTCAACATAAGTCCATCGGGTTTAAGCTCAAGTATTTGTTCGGCGGTGTAGAAAGACGGAACTTTCACGCAGTAACATCCGCGTTTAACAAGCTCGCGCACAATATTTTCCTTCGCTCCAAAATCCCAAACCGCAATTTTCATACCGTCAGGATTGCCGAAATACTCAACCTCTTGTGCGGTTACGCTCTCGACGGCACGCTTTACGCAATATTTGTTTATTTCTTCAAAGTTTTTAACGGGTTTTGAAGTGATTGCCGCATTCATTACGCCCGCCTCTCTGACGATTTTGGTGAGTTCACGCGTATCAACGCCGTACAAACCGATTATTCCGTTATCCGCCAGATATTTATCAAGCGTCTGCTCGCATCTGAAATTCGAAGGCGCGTCGCACTTCTCTCTTACGATATAAGCGGAAACCCAAGGTTTTTTACTTTCGCAATCGGACGAAATCATACCGTAATTTCCGATAAGCGGAAAAGTCTGCACCACTATCTGACCGAAGTAACTGGGGTCGGTCAGAGTTTCGATGTATCCGGTCATACCAGTAGTAAACACCAATTCGCCGACAACTTCGCCGTCCGCGCCAAAGCTGTATCCTTGAAACTGTTTACCGTTTTGCAGCGTCAAATAAACTTTTTTCATTAACGTAATCCTTAAAATTTTTCTGTAATTAAAAGAAAGACTGATTTAAAAAATAAATCAGTCATTAAAACAAAATTATTAAAACGGAATTTTTCGTCGGTGCAGTGACCGGCGTTGAAAGCAAATAAGCTATGTATAATTTTCGCGTCTGTATTTTACAATATTACGAAATTAAATTTGAGTATAAATATTCGAAACAACATTTAGATA
>JAIEAS010000021.1 GCA_029071285.1 Clostridia bacterium | reverse complement strand
CGCCCCGAAATATCGTGCGACGGACAACCAGTAAACATTTATGAAGTAAGTCTGCTTTCATGGAAAAGGCATAAAGGCAACTCATATTACACTTATTCAGAGCTTGAAAAAGAGCTTGTTCCATACGTAAAAAATCTTGGATATACACACGTTGAGTTTATGCCGATAACCGAGTTCCCTTACGACGGTTCTTGGGGGTATCAGGTAACGGGTTACTTTGCAATAACCGCAAGGCTTGGAACGCCGAGAGAGTTTAAAAGCTTAGTAGACGCATTTCACGCAAACGGAATAAAAGTGATTCTGGATTGGGTGCCCGCGCACTTCCCCAAAGACGACTGGGGGCTGTATGAATTTGACGGACAACCTCTGTACGAATGCCCGCTTTGGGACAGAATGGAGCATACGGGTTGGGGCACGCGCAAATTTGACTTCGGCAGAGGCGAAATTGACAGCTTTCTGTTGTCCTCGGCGGCGTTTTTACTGGACGTATACGATATGGACGGACTCAGAGTTGATGCCGTAGCTTCGATGCTTTATCTCAATTACGACAAAGCGGACGGCGACTGGACTCCTAATATTTACGGCGATAACAGAAACCTTGAAGCGATTGAATTTATCAAAAAATTCAACCGCACGATAAAAGAGAACTTCCCGTACGCAATTATCGCGGCGGAGGAATCGACGGCGTATAACGGTGTTACGGAAAAAATTGAAAACGGCGGGCTCGGATTCGATTACAAATGGAATATGGGGTGGATGAACGACATCTTGTTTTACTGCCGCCAAGACCCCTATTTCAGAAGTTATCACCACAATAAAATTACTTTTTCGCTTGTATACGCCTTTTCGGAAAACTTTATTTTGCCATTGTCACACGATGAAGTGGTTCACGTCAAGGGTTCGATAGTGAACAAAATGTGGGGCGAATATGACGATAAATTCGCAGGCGAGCGCGCCTTGCTTGGATTTATGTATGCGCACCCCGGTAAAAAGCTCAATTTTATGGGCTATGAAATAGCACAGTTTAAAGAGTGGGATTATACGACGGGCATTGATTTTTGCTTGTTAAAGTTTGAAAAGCACCGCAAAATGAGAGCTTTTGTAAAAAAGCTGAATAGTTTTTATCTGAATAATAGTCCGCTGTACGAGATTGAAAAAAGCTGGGAAGGCTTTGAATGGCTTTCTGTAGATGACAAATTTAACAATGTTTTAGCTTTCAGCAGATATTCAAAAACGGGTGAAAGTATTACGGCGGTTATAAATTTTTCCGGCGTCGATATTAAAGATTACTGCATAGGAATCAGACAGGGCAAGTACCGGGTGGTTTTCAACACCGATTTAAAAAGCTTCGGCGGCGACGGAAAAAGGATAAGAAAAGTATTTAAAACTAAAAAAATAGCAAGCCACGGGAAGGAATACTCAATTGCGGTCGATATCCCGAAACTGTCTTGCATATATTTAAAATCAGAAATTTATTAATAAGGGGATTTTTTGATGTTAAGGAAAAAAGAATGTGTTGCAATGTTACTTGCCGGCGGGCAAGGCAGCAGACTGTATGCGCTGACGAACAATATCGCCAAGCCTGCAGTGGCCTTCGGCGCAAAGTACAGAATTATTGACTTTCCGCTGTCAAACTGTATCAATTCGGGTATAGATACCGTAGGCGTACTTACGCAGTACCAGCCTCTCGTGCTTAACGAGTACGTTGGTAACGGTCAGCCTTGGGATTTGGACAGAACTTTCGGCGGAGTACATATTCTGTCGCCTTACGAGGCGAAGACGGCTACGTCTTGGTATAAGGGTACGGCGAACGCAATTTATCAGAATATCAGATTTATGAAGATGTACGACCCTGAGTACGTTCTGATACTTTCGGGCGACCATATTTATAAAATGGATTATGATAAAATGTTGCAGGCTCACAAAGCGTCAAACGCGGATTGTACTATAGCGTGTATGGAAGTTCCTATGTCCGAGGCTTCCAGATTCGGCATTTTAAACACGAATCCCGACGGCACTATTTACGAATTCGAAGAGAAGCCCGCAAAACCTAAAAGCAATTTAGCTTCAATGGGTATATACATATTCACGGCTTCAAAACTTTTCAAATATCTTGAACTTGACGAAGCTGATCCCAAATCGGAAAACGATTTCGGTAAAAACATACTTCCCACAATGCTTAATGCAGGCGAAAAAATGTATTCTTACCGTTTTGAAGGATACTGGAAGGACGTTGGTACAATAACTTCGCTTTGGGAAGCTAATATGGACCTTCTCGGCGTAGTTCCCAATTTCGAACTCAACGACCGCGACAGAATGGTTCATTCCAGAAGTCCGCTTGCGCCTCCCGCATTTGTTCAGGGCGAAGTGGTAAATTCTATCGTTGCAACAGGCGGCGATATCGAAGGTAAGGTTGTCAATTCGGTTATCGGCACTAACTGTGTGATTGAAAAGGGCGCGGAAGTAACCGACAGCGTTCTTATGGGCAACATAACCGTTAAGGCGGGAGCTAAAATCAATTACGCTATAATCGATGAGGAAGTTACTATTGGCGAAAATGCGGTAATCGGCGCGCCTAAAGCTGAAGCTGTCAAAGTTGAAAGTAAAACGGGCGGAATTGCCGTACTCGGAAGAGGCATCACCGTAAAGAATAAGGGCAAGATTGCCGCCGGCGAAATCGTCGATAAAAACGTTTAAAGGGGGATAATAAAATGGCTTCAACCATAGGTGTTATATTTTCAAGCATAAATGAAGAAAACGTACCCGAACTTACAAAGGTAAGGTCTATAGGTTCGGTACCCTACGGCGGCAGATACCGCTTGGTTGACTTTGCACTTTCAAACATGGTCAACTCGGGAATAACTACGGTAGGAATGATAACCAAAAATAATTACCAGTCGCTTATGGACCATCTCGGAACGGGCAAATACTGGGATTTGGCGAGAAAAGAAGGCGGACTGATATTACTGCCGCCCTACATAAACGATTCCGAAACATTATACAAAACCCGTCTGGAAGCGCTTAAAGGCGCCGTATCGTTCCTTAAAAAGGCAAAAGAAGATTTTGTAGTAATTGCGGACAGCGACGCGATTTACAAGCTTGATTACAGTAAAATAATTGATTTCCACATTAAAAAGAATGCGGATATAACCCTTGTATATCACGAGCATGAAGTTGAGCAATCGCACTATTACATGACTTTTGAAACCGGCAAGGACGACCGCATCACCGGGCTTGCCATCAATCCGACAACATCGGGCGTTAAAAAAAATTATATAAACGTAATGGTGGCGCGCACGTCTTTCTTAGTTAGACTTACCCAGAACGCAAGCCAAAGCGGCTTCACAAGCTTCGGCAAAGACATCTTAAGCCCCGGACTTAAAACGTATAATCTGTACGGCTATAAGTTTGACGGCTATTATGCCAATATAACCTCGCTTACGAAGTATTTTAATGCGAATATGGACTTGCTTGATAAAAATATCCGTAATGAAATTTTCGGCGACAGAGACGTTTATACCAAGGTAAACGACAGCGCTCCCGCAAAAATTGCCGAAACGGGCAAGGTCAAAAACTCGCTTGTTTCAGACGGCTGCCTTATCGAAGGCACGGTTGAAAACAGCGTTCTTTTCCGTGGCGTTAAAGTAGGCAAGGGTTCGCTAGTTAAAAACTGTATTCTTATGACCGATAATATCGTCGGAGAAAACTGCAATCTTGCATACGTAGTAAGCGACAAGGATTCGGTTATCCGCGATAACAGAGTACTGGCCGGTTGCGAGATCAATCCTTATTTCATAAATAAGGGCTCGTTAATATAAGCTGATTTCAGGGGGAAACAAATATGGCAACGGCAAAAAAAGCATCTGCGACGAAAACTGTTAAAGCAAAAACGGCAGAAGTAAAAGAAGTAAAGGCGGCTGAATCCGCAGAGAAGAAAAAGATATTATTCGTAGCTTCCGAATCCACGCCTTTCATCGCAACGGGCGGTCTTGCGGAGGTAATCGGTTCACTGTCAAAGTCACTTGCTGCAACGGGCAGGTATGACGTAAGAGTGGTAATTCCTCTTTATTCCGACATAAAGTGGGAGTATAGGGAAAAATTTACCTATCTCGGCAACTTATACGTTCACCTTGCGTGGAGAAATCAGTACTGCGGAATATTTACCTATGAAAAAGACGGCGTAACCTTCTATTTTATAGATAACGAATTTTATTTCAAACGTCCCGGATGTTACGGCTATTTTGACGACGGGGAGAGGTTCGCATTCTTCTCAAAGAGCGTGCTTGAGATAATGCCTTTCCTTAATTTCTATCCCGACGTGATGCACTGCCACGATTGGCAGGCTGCGCTCGCTGCGATATATCTTAAAACGAATTATTGCTTTAGACAGGAATACCAGTTCATCAGAGCGCTTTTTACTATACATAATATAGAATATCAGGGGCAATATTCGCTCGATCTTCTGTGCGATTTGTTCGATATTTACGGACAATATCAGTATCTTGTGGAATACAAGAGCAGTATTAACCTTATGAAGGGTGCAATAGAGTGCTGTGAAAGGTTTTCAACCGTAAGCCCGAGATATGCTCAGGAAATAAAAGACCCGTATTTTGCGCACGGACTTGACCCGATAATCCGCAGGAATGAGTTCAAACTGTGCGGTATTCTTAACGGTATAGATGACGTAAGTTATAACAGTGAACTTGATAATCATCTCTACAGAAATTTCACAGCGGATAATTTTGAAAACAAGGCAGTCTGCAAGAGCGGGCTTCAGGAAATTCTGACTCTTCCGGTTAAACCCGAAACGCCTATAATTTCAATGGTGACCCGTCTTGTATCGCACAAAGGGCTGGACCTTGTTACAAACATTATAGAAGAGCTTTTGCAAGACGACGTTCAATTCGTTCTGTTAGGAACGGGCGACGCGCATTTTGAAGGCTATTTTAAAGATTTAGCAAAAAGATATCCCGATAAAATGAGCGCGAATATTGTGTTTAACGGCGATTTATCGAGAAAGATATATTCCGGTTCAGACATATTCCTTATGCCCTCAAAATCAGAACCTTGCGGTCTGTCGCAAATGATTGCTTGCCGCTATGGAACTGTTCCGATTGTCAGAGAAACAGGCGGGCTTTACGACAGTATAAAACCGCTTGAAAACGGCTACACGTTCGCTAATTTTAACGCGCACGATATGCTTCACGTTATCAGAGAGGCGCTAGCCGATTATAAAAACAAGTCAAAATGGGAAAAAATCATGTATCGTGCGGCAACGAGTGACTTCAGTTGGAATCATTCGGCGCGTGATTATGAAAATCTCTATTTGGATATGCTTAAATAACTTTTACAAATATATAGGAGAACTTAATGAGCACTACAACCATTACCGAAAAAGAAGTCAAGGAATTAATAAAGGGCAAACTGTCCAGATATTTCGGAGTCAGTCCCGCCGAAGCTTCAAAAGACCAAGTTTATAAAGCAGTCGTAATGTCTGTAAGAGATATTCTGCTTGAAAAAAGACAACAGTTTCATAAAAAATCAAAAGCAAAACGAGCAAAAAGAGTATATTATCTTTGCATGGAATTCCTTTTGGGCCGTTCCTTGAAAAACAGCTTGTATAATCTCAATGCTGCGCCCGTTTTTGAAAAAGTTGTTTCGTCATACGGTTTATCTTTGGAAGAGCTTTACGAACAGGAACCTGACGCCGGCTTGGGTAATGGTGGACTCGGAAGATTGGCCGCTTGCTTCATGGATGCGCTTGCCACGGGAAATTATCCTGCAATGGGCTACTCGCTGCGCTATGAATACGGTTTGTTCAAGCAAAAGATAGTGGACGGTTGGCAGATGGAATTGCCTGACGTATGGCTCCCCGGCGGCGAAGTCTGGCTTACTCAGAGAACAGATAAGTCATTTATCGTAAGATTTAACGGACAAATCGAAGAGAAGTGGACGGAAACAGGACTTAAAACCGAGTATATCAACAGTAAAGAAATTGAGGCCGTCGCTTACGATATGATGATTTCGGGTAAGGACAGCGAGGCCGTTTCGGTTTTAAGACTTTGGAAAGCTAAGCCCAGACAGGACTTCAACATGAAGTTGTTCTCGCAGGGTGATTATTATCAGTCAATGACCGAGGAAAACGATGCGGATCTTCTGACGAAAGTTTTATATCCTTCGGATAATCACGTGGCAGGAAAATCGCTCAGACTCAAGCAGCAGTATTTCCTGTGTTCGGCTTCGATTCAGAATATAATTTCCGACCATAGGCACAGATACGGCGATTTAAGAGATTTGCCTAAGTTGGCGGCAATTCACCTCAACGATACGCATCCCGCAATGGCTATTCCCGAGCTCATGCGTATACTCGTTGACGAATATTTCTACGACTGGAACGAAGCCTGGTCAATAACCACAGCAACGTGCGCGTACACTAACCATACCGTATTGGCGGAAGCGCTTGAAACGTGGTCAGAAGAACTTATAGCAAGAACAGTTCCCAGAATACATTCGATAATCAAGGAAATCAACAGAAGGCTGTGTGAGCAGCTTTGGAATTCATTCCCTGGCGAGTGGGCAAAAATTTCCCGCATGTCGATAATCGAACACGACAGAGTTAAAATGGCTAACCTGTCTGTATACGGCGGTCACAGCGTTAACGGTGTTTCTGCACTGCACAGCGACATAATCAAAAAGTCAGTATTTAAAGATTTCTATGATTTCTCACCTGAGAAGTTTACAAACGTTACAAACGGTATTGCGCACAGACGTTGGCTCAATCAGTCTAACCCCGAGCTCTGCGCGTTGCTTGACGAATGTATCGGTACGGATTATGCGCTCGACAGCTCTAAACTTGCCGACTTTAAGCAGTATGAAAACGATACAGCCGTTCTTGCAAAACTCGATGAAATCAAATTAATCAAGAAAAAGCAATTTGCTGATTTTGCCAAGAAGAAGCAGGGTATAATAATTAATCCCGACACAATGTTCGACGTTCAGGCAAAGAGATTGCACGAATACAAGCGTCAGCTGTTGAACGTTTTAAATATAATCGACTGTTATCTTGACTTGATTGATAATCCCGATTTAAAGGTCGTACCCAAGACTTACATTTTTGGCGCCAAGGCAGCTCCCGGCTACGATATGGCTAAAAAGATTATCAAGTTAATTAATTACCTTGCCGCGGATATTAAAAAGAATCCTAAAATCAATGAAAAATTGAACGTTGTTTATATGGAAGATTACAACGTTTCTATGTCAGAAAAACTTATGCCGGCCTCCGAAGTTTCAGAGCAAATTTCACTTGCTGGTAAGGAAGCCAGCGGCACAGGCAATATGAAATTCATGATTAACGGTGCGCTTACGATTGGAACTCTTGACGGTGCGAACGTTGAAATGGCCGAATGCGTCGGAAAAGAAAACATATT
>JAIEAS010000209.1 GCA_029071285.1 Clostridia bacterium | reverse complement strand
AGCCGGAAGGCTCGGGCGTCTATCATTATATGTTTAATTTTCAAAAAATGTTCTAACGGCGGGTTCGGCGGCATAAATTAGGGTAGACTGAAAAAATCGGAGGAAAAATATGAACGAAGAATTAGACTATGCCGAAATGCTTGAAATTCCCGTGAGCACGGTTAACGTCGTAAAAAAGAAGAGCTTTTTCAAACGCAGACATCGCCCCGTTGAACCCGCGCCCCAGCCCGAAGAGCTTAAAGAAATGGTGGTTGAAAGCGTGAACGAGCGCGTCGGCGCGTACGTTTACTCGGAGGATTTAACCGAGCCCGCCAAGCCCGAAAAGGTGAAGATTAAGGACAAAGTTTCGTCCGCAGCCGCGGCAATCAAGGGCAAGGGCGGCAAGGTGCTGTTTATCGAGGCGGTGGCTATCGGTCTTATCGCGGTTGCGATTTTCGTAACCAACATATTTATGCCCAACAGCGCGATTAATACCTTCCTCGGCATTATCACCAACACCAAGCCCGCGGAGGCGAGCGAGCCGGCTTATTCCGAACTGAAATTATCGCCCGTAGTCAGCGAGCTTTCCGACGCGGAAATTTCGGTATCCGACAGCGGCGTAATTTCCTTCACCGCAGAGGCGAGCGTTTATCCCGTATATAGCGGCACTATCTCGCGCGTTTACGAGGACAGCGGTGTGTACACGGTTGAAATCGCGCACACCTCGGCGTTTACGAGCGTAATCACCGGACTTACCCACGCATACTACGGCGAGAACACCAAGGTTGCGGCTAACCTGCCCGTGGGCTATACGGACGGCTCGAACGAGGTTCGCGTTTCCCTCTACAACGGCGGTACGCTTCTGAACTGCGTGACGGTTACGGACGAGGTTCCCGTCTGGGTTTCGTGAAAATTACCGTTCATCCGCTGTTCATAGCTTTGGGTATTGCCTCGGCAATTTTCGGCGGGTTTCCCGTATTTATCATATACGCGTTGACCGCGCTCCTGCACGAGTGCGGTCATATTTTTTGCGCCCAGAGGCTGGGATATGCGTGCAGTAAAATAAGCCTTATGCCCTACGGCGCCGCCGCGCTTTGCGACACGGACGGAATTTCCGCCGCGGACGAGATTAAGCTCGCGCTCGCGGGACCTGCGGTAAACGCATTAATCTGCGTGGGCTGCGCGGGGCTGTGGTGGTTTTATCCCGAAAGCTACGCCTATTCGGACACGGTGTTTTCCGCAAGCGCGGTTATGCTTGCAATCAACCTGTTGCCCGCGTATCCGCTGGACGGAGGAAGGGCGGCGCGCTGTCTTTTAAGTCTGTTTTTAAAAGAAAAAACCGCAAAGATAACTTTGCGCGTTTTAAGCGTCGTTTTATCGGCTGCGTTTATTCTCGTGTTTTTCCTCGCGCTAAGAAATACTTCGCTTCTGATTTTTGCGGTCTTTCTGATTTGCTCGGCGTTCGAAAAGGAAGTTCCGCTCTCGCGCATTGCGTTCGCCGCGAAAAAACCCAAGAGGGGCAAGGACATAAAGGAAGTTATGCTCAGCGTAAACTCGACCTATAAGGACGCGCTGCGCCACGTAGACGGCAGCAAGTACGTGATTTTCCGCTTTTACGACGGCGGAAATCTGGACGAAATCACCGAGGACGAGTTGTACGAGATGCTGCAGAAAAAAACTATATACGACAAAATTTTAAGCTGACCGCTCCGCGGTCAGCTTTGTAAAAACTTTTTATTGAAAATTTCGGGGTCGGGATTTCCGTCCAGAACGCTTTTGACCGCGGCCACTCCGGTTTTTATGCTTTTATCGATATCGTCCGACAGGGCGGAAAAATCGTACCTGCACTTGTAATTCTGCCGTTTGAAGCGGTACAGAAATTTAGAATAAGCGAAGTGCCTTTTAAGACACCGCTCAACGCCCGTGATGGTTACGAGCGGCTCGACCTTTTTTACGCTGTCGTACACGGGGCTGGTGCAGGCGAGCAGTTTTTCGCGCGGGATTATCGTCCGGCGCGTATGGAACTTGCGGCTTATATAAAGCCCTAAATCGTTCTCGAATTTAACGTGCGTGAGGGGCGAGCGCTTCGTGCGCTCGTACGCGTAAATTTTGGGGTGCAGCGTGCTGTCCAAAGCGTAGTGGGTGGCAAATCCCGCCGCATAGGAGGGGTTGCCCTCAATCAGCTTTTCGAAGAGGTCGGGCACGTCCATACGATGCATAGACCTTCCGAGGTTGGACTTGGTAGGCTTTATGTTGTACGCAAAAAATACGTCGCCGCCCTGCGCGCCAAGCATATAGAGGGTTTTGTTCTTTATTTTGTTTTTATATTTACTTTCAAGCTTCTCATAAATAATTTCGGCGCATACGCCGTGTGAAAAATAATCGGGCACGTTATAAGTTTAACCGTTTTCCGTAAAAAAGATACTGCTGCATATAACCCGAATATTCTTTGAAGGTTTCCACGAGGTATTTTGAAATTTTGTCGCGGTTTGTAAGCGTGCCGCCGAAGTCCTCGCGGTAAATTTTTTCAATCCAGGTATCCACGGGGAAGCTCGTCATTTTTCCGAAGCCGAAAAGGGATACGCAGTCTGCAACCTTCGGACCTATGCCCGTATATTTCAAAAGCTCGGCTTTAAGAGCGGGGGCGTCTAGGCTTTCAAGCCGTTCTATGCCCTCGGCTGCAATGCGCGCGCCCGTTTCAACCAAATAAACGTCGCGGTAGCCCGCACCCGCCGAGCGGAAAAACTCCGCGCCCGCTTCCGCAATAGCTTTTGCTTTGGGGAAGGCGTAGTACTTGCCGTCAACCCGTTCGCCGAGTCCCTCGCATATTCTGTTTATAATTCCCTTTATGCGCGGGATATTGTTGTTCTGCGAAATTATGAACGAGAAAATCATTTCCTCGCGGTTCTGGTTTAAAATCCTAAGACCCTTGCACTGCTCGGCGCTGCGCGAGAGGAGGGGGATATTAAAGGATTTCGCCTTTTCCACGATTTCGGAATAGTCGCGGTCAAGGTCAAAATAATGCCAGAAGTAATCGCAGTCACTGCTTTCGACTACCGTCTTGTTTCCCTCGGAGTGAACGTAGCACGCCTTGTCCGCGGAAATCACCGCAAAGCCCTCTTTATAGGGATAGAATCTGAAAACCTGCCCGCAGTCGAGGGTGTGGAGGGGATTAAAATACTCAGCGTCAAAATCGAATTTCATTTGTTTTACCTAAAAAAAATACAGCCGTTATTTACGGCTGTATTTTATCATTAATATATTTAATTGTCAAACGTGACGGTTATCGAGCCTGCCGAGCAGTCGGCAACAAGTAATTTATCCGTCGTACCCGTTTGGTTGGATAAGTTACAGCTTCCCGCGCTTACCGAAGAGCGGATAGTGTATTCCGATTTAATTCCCTTTATGGAAATCTGGGCGGAACCTGCGCTTACGGTAGTTTTAATATCGGGACACTGAACAGAGCTTGCCTCAAACTTACCCGCGCTTACGTCAGATTTTAAAGTATCGCAAACTAAATTGTTAGATTCAAACTTGCCTGCGCTTACTATGGCGTTAAAATTACTGCATTTAAGATTGTTTGCGGTCAGTTTGCCCGCACTGACGTCCGCTTTGAATGAGGTGCATTCGCAGTCGTTGAAATCGAGTTTACCCGCGCCGACGTCAATCATTACCGTGCCGTAGGTACCGCTTGCTATATCGATACTGCCCGCGCCCAAATCAAAATCCAGATTATAGACAATATCGCGCGGAAGGTGGATAACGGTGGCGGGAATGTCTAACGTACCGATAGTCCAAACGTACCATTTCGTGCTTTGTTTAAAGGTGAGTTTTCCGTTCCTTTCGGTTATTTTCTGTGTGAAACTTTTGGAAGCGGGGTAGTCGATAGAAATCGTTTCGCCGTCGTAATATTCCGTTTTGAGCGAGCCTGCGCCGAAGTCTACTCTGAGCGAAGTGTTTTCCTCGGTTGCCGTATAGTTTTCCATAGTAAATTCAATATCGGTATTCAGCAGTCCGTTTACCGCAAGCGCGGGCAGAACTATCGCAAGAATAAGTATTACCAGTGCGACAAATCCGCACACAAGCCCTATAATTAATCCCGTGTGTGATTTTTTGGTCTTAACTGCCGCGGGCGCGGGGTGCGGTATAAAAGCAGGTGCAACGGGCGCAGCATTCGGCTGTTCCGTGTGGGGCGGAGGCGTTACAACCGGTGCGGGGGCAGGGGCGGGAGCGGTTTGTTCTTCTTCGATTTCCGCTTTGGCGGTTTCGGTTAAAATTCTGTGCGCCGCGTCGTAGGGAGCGCCGAATTCCTCGATAATTTCCCGCTCGGAAAATCCCGCCTCGCGCCTGTCTGCGTAGGCTTCCGCATAGTAATCCAGAACGCGCTGCCGCTCGCTCTCGTTACAGCTTAAAAGGTTATTTTTCAGTTCGTCGCGCCACTCGTTATATTTCATAGCTTCCCTCCGAATAATTTGTTGTGTATAATTATAACTTCAAGTAAGTCCGTCTTGCCCGCAAACAGCTTTCTTTCGCCGTCGGACGTTATTTTATAGTATCTGCGAAGTCTGCCGCCGTATTCCGCCGTGCGGGTAGTTAAAAATCCTCCCGCTTCAAGCCGTTTTAAAATGGGATACAGCGTGCTTTCGGATATTTCTATTATACCCTGCAAATCGCTTATTATTTTGTAGCCGTAGCTTTCGCCCTTGCTTATCGCGTACAGAACGCATACGTCAAGCACGCCTTTTTTCAGTTGACTGTCCATTTAATACTCCGTATCGTCTAATACTATACATTACATAGTATGAATT
>JAIEAS010000208.1 GCA_029071285.1 Clostridia bacterium | reverse complement strand
TTAAAGAACCTTAACAATCGTACCGGAACCAACGGTTCTGCCGCCTTCACGGATAGCGAAACGAAGCTTCTCTTCAACTGCAACGGGCTTAATAAGCTCAACGGAGATTTCTACGTTATCGCCGGGCATAACCATTTCTACGCCTGCGGGAAGCTGGATAGAACCCGTAACGTCGGTAGTTCTGATGAAGAACTGAGGACGATAGTGGTTGAAGAAAGGAGTGTGACGGCCGCCTTCTTCTGCTTTAAGAACGTAAACCTGAGCGGTGAACTTGGTAGCAGTTTTAACGGTGCCGGGCTTTGCAAGAACCTGTCCTTTTTCAATGCCCTTTCTGTCGATACCACGAAGGAGTGCGCCGATGTTGAAGCCTGCGATAGCTTCGTCAACGCTCTTGTGGAACATTTCAAGACCGGTAATAACGGTTGCAACGGGCTTATCGATAAGTCCTACGATTTCAGCGGGATCGCCTACGTGAGCGGTTCCTCTCTCTACTCTACCGGTTGCAACGGTGCCGCGGCCGGAGATAGTGAATACGTCTTCCACAGGAAGAAGGAAGGGCTTGTCGGTTTCACGCTGAGGGGTGGGAATGTATGAGTCGATGGTGTCCATAAGCTGAAGAATGCACTGGCATTCGGGAGCTGCAAGAACTTCTGCGTCGGGAGCGCCGGAAGAAGCTTTTTCCAAAGCTTTGAGAGCCGAACCCTTAACGATAGGGCAGCCCTTGAAGCCGTAGCTTTCAAGAGTGTCGGTGATTTCCATTTCAACGAGCTCGAGAAGTTCGGGGTCGTCCATCTGGTCGCACTTGTTGAGGAATACAACGATGTAGGGAACGCCTACCTGACGGGAAAGGAGGATGTGCTCCTTGGTCTGGGGCATGGGACCGTCGGTTGCTGCAACTACGAGGATAGCGCCGTCCATCTGCGCTGCGCCCGTAATCATGTTCTTGACGTAGTCTGCGTGTCCCGGGCAGTCAACGTGAGCGTAGTGACGCTTGTCCGTCTGATACTCAACGTGAGCGGTGTTTATTGTTATACCGCGCGCCTTTTCTTCGGGTGCTTTATCGATCTCGTCGTATTTCATTTTTGCTGCCTGACCTTTGCACGCCATTACCATAGTGATAGCTGCGGTCAGAGTGGTCTTGCCGTGGTCAACGTGGCCGATGGTGCCGATGTTAACGTGGGGCTTGCTGTTGTCGTACTTAGCCTTTGCCATTTTTTTAATCTCCTGATTTATTTTTTTTATAAAAATGATAACTTCCGCTTAAATTTAAGCGTCGCAGCTATCTATCATTATTGCTGCATTTTTGCGCTTTTTTTCCAGCGTCTTTAACATTATATATTAAAATAATTAAAAACACAATTAAATAAAGCGACTTATTTTAAATTTTTTGATACCTATATAAAACGCAGAGATGCGAGCAAGACAAGGAAAGCGAGCATTTTCGACGGGGCGCGTACTTTGGCGTACGCAACCCGAGAAAAGCGGAGCTTGACGAAGTATTGCGAAGCAGATATGCGTTTTAGCTGTTGCGTTTAGCCCTTTCACCTATTACTTTTTCAGCTACCGACTTGGGAACTTCGGCATAGTGGTCAAACTGCATAGTGAACTGACCTCTGCCCTGCGTTCTGGAACGCAAATCGGTTGCATAGCCGAACATTTCCGAAAGGGGAACTTCGGCGTCCACTACCTTTGCGCCCGCTCTGTCGTCGGTGGAAATAATCGTGCCGCGGCGTGCGGTTACGTTACCCATAATATCGCCGAAATAATCGTCGGGGGTGATAACTTCAACCTTCATAATGGGTTCAAGAAGAACGGGGTTTGCTTTGGTCATACCGTCTTTAAAGCCCATAGAGCCTGCAATCTGGAACGCCATTTCGGACGAGTCGACCTCGTGATAGCTTCCGTCGTAAACCTGAATTTTAAAGTCAACAACTTCGTAGCCCGCGAGGAAACCGTTTTTAGCCGCGCCCTGAATACCCTTGTCGATTGCGGGAATGTATTCCTTGGGAATAGAGCCGCCGACCGTCAAATCTTCGAAGGAGTAGCCCGAACCGGGTTCGCCGGGAATCATGTGAAGTTTGCAGTGACCGTACTGGCCTTTACCGCCTGACTGACGCTTGTACATACCTTCGCAGTCAACGGCTTTTCTTATGGTCTCGCGGTAAGCAACCTGAGGCGCGCCGACGTTAGCTTCAACCTTGAATTCACGAAGAAGTCTGTCTACGATAATGTCGAGGTGCAGCTCGCCCATACCCGCGATAATGGTCTGACCGGTTTCCTGATCGGTATAGGTCTTGAAGGTGGGGTCTTCTTCGGCAAGCTTTATAAGCGCCATAGTCATCTTTTCCTGTCCCGCCTTTGTCTTGGGCTCGATTGAGAGCTGAATAACGGGGTCGGAGAAGGTCATCTGTTCGAGAACGATAGGGTTCTTTTCGTCGCAGAGCGTATCGCCGGTGGTGGTGTCTTTAAGTCCTACGATTGCGCAGATATCGCCCGAGTAAACTCTGGGGATTTCGGTACGGGTGTTTGCGTGCATCTGTACCAGACGGCCTACGCGCTCCTTTTTGCCCTTGGTCGAGTTGTAGCAGTACGAACCTGATTCGAGCACGCCGGAGTAAGCTCTGAAATATGCAAGACGGCCAACGAAGGGGTCGGTTGCAATTTTGAATGCAAGTCCCGCGAAAGGCGCGTCGTCCGAAGTCTGTCTTTCTTCCTCTGCGCCGGTGTCGGGGTTAACGCCCTTGACGTGCGCAACGTCTACGGGCGAGGGCAGGTAATCGATAACCGCGTCGAGCAGCATCTGTACGCCCTTGTTCTTATACGACGAACCGCAGAGTACGGGGGTACACTTCATATCGATAGTGGCTTTTCTGAGTCCCTTTCTGATTTCGTCGGGGGTGAGTTCCATAGTTTCAAGGAACTTTTCCATCAACTCGTCGTCGCCCTCTGCCGCCGCTTCCATAACCGCCACGTGCGCTTCTTCAGCCGCGTCTTTGAGCTCTGCGGGGATTTCGTCCCTGTGATACTGTTTGCCGTCGTCCGAGTCGTAGATTTCCGCGTTCATTTCGATGAGGTCTACTATTCCGCGGAAGGTATCTTCCTTACCGATGGGAAGCTCGATGGGAACGGGGTTTGCGTTAAGGCGTTCGCGCATCATCTGAACCGCACGCGCAAAGTTTGCGCCGTTGATGTCCATTTTGTTGACGTACGCGATACGGGGAACCTTGTATTTATCAGCCTGACGCCAAACGGTTTCGGACTGGGGTTCAACGCCGCCCTTCGCGCAGAAGGTTGCAACCGCGCCGTCGAGAACGCGCAGCGAACGCTCAACTTCTACGGTGAAGTCAACGTGTCCCGGGGTGTCGATAATGTTGATACGGCACTCGTCGGCTTTGGACTGACCGCTTCTCGTCCAATGGCAGGTGGTTGCCGCGGAAGTTATGGTGATACCTCTCTCCTGCTCCTGAACCATCCAGTCCATCGTAGCGGTACCGTCGTGGGTTTCGCCGATTTTGTGGTTGATACCGGTATAGTACAAAATACGCTCTGTAGTCGTAGTTTTGCCGGCGTCAATGTGCGCCATAATACCTATATTTCTGGTATGGGCTAAATCGTATTCTCTTGCCATAGCCTACCTCTTAAAATCTGAAATGCGCGAAGGCCTTGTTTGCCTCTGCCATTCTGTGCGTGTCTTCCTTTTTCTTGACAGCGCCGCCCGCGTTGTTATACGCGTCCATAAGCTCCGCCGCAAGCTTCTGCGCCATTTCGCGCTCGCTGCGTTTGCGGGTAGAAATTACAAGCCAACGGATTGCAAGGGTCTGGCGTCTTTCGGGTCTTATTTCTATAGGAACCTGATAGTTTGCGCCGCCTACGCGCCTTGCCTTAACTTCCAATACGGGCATAATGTTGTTCATTGCCTGATTGAAGATTTCCATGGGATCTTGTCCCAACTTTTCACTCATTATTTTGAAAGCATCGTAAACGATGTTCTGTGCAGTACCGCGCTTGCCGTCGTACATAATCTGATTGATAAGCTTAGTTACAACCTTGCTGCCGTACACGGGATCGGGTAATACGTCCCTCTTGGGAACGCCGCCTCTTCTGGGCATAATAAATTCCTCCTGTTATTTTTTGTCGTTTAAGGGTTTACCTTAAATAAGCTATTACTTGCCGTATATATAAATACGGTAGCAAATCTTCTCTGCGCATACGCGCAAATACTGCCTACTTTTATCGGTAAGGGTAATATATTCCGAAAAACAAAGTAGGTTGCGGGTTTACCGCTTTAAGTTTTATAAAAAATGTATTAAAATGCAGAGATGCGAGCAATACAAGGCAAGCGAGCATTTTCGACGGGGAGTTTACTTTGCGTAAATGACCCGAGAAAAGCGGAGCTTAACGCCGTAGTGCGACGCAGATATGCTTTTTAATTAGTTCTTGGGTTTCTTTGCACCGTACAAAGAGCGCGACTGCATTCTCTTTGAAACGCCTGCCGTATCCAGCGCGCCGCGGATAATATGGTAACGGACGCCGGGCAAATCCTTAACTCTTCCGCCCCTGATGAGTACGGACGAGTGCTCCTGCAAGTTGTGACCTTCGCCGGGAATGTAAACGGTACCTTCCTGCTTGTTGGTAAGTCTTACTCTTGCAATCTTTCTTATAGCCGAGTTGGGCTTTTTAGGCGTAGTGGTCGTAACCGAAAGACATACGCCGCGCTTCTGGGGACAATTGTCCAGAATAGGCGACTTTGATTTGTCAATCTGTCTTTCTCTGCCTTTTCTTATAAGCTGATTGATTGTGGGCATTACTATCCTCCTTGTTTTACTCGACCTTGCGGTCTGTGGAATATATTTCTCTCACCGCATACCCTTAAATGCGGAGGAAAAAAGCAAAATTATATAGCACGCCAAACTAAGCGTGCTAAGTGATTTTAACAGATATTTACAATAATGTCAAATAAATTTACTATCTTTTTAAACCCTTTCGTCATTCTGAGCGTAGCGAAGAATCCCCCAAACGAGGTCGAACTAAATCCATCCGTCATTGCGAGGAGCGAAAGCTCCGCGGCAATCCAGACAATACGTTCATTTTAAGTGCCCCTCTTCTGGATTGCTTCACTTCGTTCGCAATGACAATAATGTAATCTATATACAAACAGCCGCGCGGACTTTAAACGGCCGCGCGGCTCTTATTTAATTTTTATTTTCAGGCAGTCGCCTCT
>JAIEAS010000207.1 GCA_029071285.1 Clostridia bacterium | reverse complement strand
CTCTATCCCCTCTTTGAGCTTTTCGTTCGTAGGGTTGGGCATAACGCCCGCGTCCTCGTAAATTTCTTTTCCATTTGCTTTAAGAATGGCTACTACTTTATCGTAGATACCGTTTTTCTTGATAGAGCCGCCGCCGTAAACGAGCAATACATTCTTTCCGTATTTCGGCAATTCCTCGTTCAGCCCGCCCAAAGCGTCCTTCCCGAAATAGAGTTTAGTGGGATTGCAATAAGTAAAATTTCCTAACATATTCGTTACTCCTTAATTGTTTTTATAGTTTTTGCGGGCACGCCCGCAACGACCGCATTTTCGGGTACGTCTTTCGTGACGACAGCTCCTGCGGCGATAACTGCGCCGTTGCCGATTGTGACTCCGGAAAGGATTGTTGCGTGTGCGCCTATCCAAACGTCGCTGCCTATCTTCACGGGCGCGGGCAACATATTCGCGCGCTTTTTCGGGCTTGAATCGTGGTTGAGCGTTGCAATAACAACCTGTTGTCCGATAAGCACGTTATCCCCTATTTCGATACCGCCTTGGTCTTGAAAACAACACCCCGAATTGATAAACACGTTTTTCCCGACGGTAATGTTTTGTCCGTAATCAGCATAAAAAGGCGGAAATAATCCGAAACTGCCGTCCACTTCTTTTCCGATAAGTTTCGAAAACAACTTCCGCAGTTCTTCGGACGTGCGATAGGTACCGTTCATTTCAACCGTGATTTTTCTCGCCCGCTCAGCCATTTCATGCATATGCAAGTGCATTTCGGAATTTGCTTCAATATACGTCCGCTTTTTCATTTCTTGCTTGAACTGTGCCGCATCCATATAAATCCTCCGCATTGCTACGTTCTTATTATAATTTAATTTTTTCTTTATGTCAATTCCTATTTTTAACCGTTTAAGGCAATCTTCAAACAGACTTTTTTCTCATCTCAAGCAGGTAATTGCTTTTCCGACATCTTCGTTAATACAAATAGAGCGGTTCTCTATTTGCGGCGGGCATACCGCCTCTCCATAGTTAATGCACGCATAAATCGCGTTCGGGTTTCGATTTGTAAGACGCCAAAACGGATATTTGATAATTACGGGCGTATTGCCGCCCACACCGAGTTCGAAATAAAGTATGCGTTTATTTTTATTCTGCCGAATGAATTCCTCGTACCGTTCACAAGCGTCGTGCCAACCCGCATCCTGAACAAAGGTGTCGTCGCACCGTAAATTTACCGTCATAGGCTTTCCGCATACGGGACAGCGCGGCAAAAGTTCCGTAGGGATCTTCATATTCTCTTGCTCCTCTGCCATGCGGCGGATGAGCGTTTCGTTGTCGTAGGTTCTGTTATGGCACGGCACGGAACATTGCAATAAGCCGTAATCGCCCTGCGTGTAGAAAAGCCGCTGTTTATCAAAGCACGACTTTTGGAAACAATGGTCAACATTCGTCGTTATAACAAAATAGTCTTTGTCTTTTACAAGGTCATATAACCCGTTATATACGGGCTTGGGCGGATTTTCATAGCGGTTAATGAGAATACACCTCGACCAAAAAGCCCAAAATTCTTCAAGCGAAGAATAGGGATAAAAGCCGCCCGTGTACATATCGTGAAAGTTGTACTTGACTTCGAAATCGTGGAAATTCTCGTGAAACCGCTTTCCTGAATAAGTAAAGCCTGCCGACGCGGAAAGTCCTGCACCTGCGCCGATAACAACGGCGTCTGCCTGATCAAGCGCCGCTTTCAAACGATCAATTTGTTCTGAGTAATTTGGCATAGATTTCATAATCGTAATCCTTAAAAACGTTGAAAATTACCTTAATGTTTCTACCCGTTTTTCGTTTATGTTCGCTCACCGTTTGTATTGCGATTTGCGCCGCCCTTTCGTTCGGAAAGTGAAACTCGCCCGTAGAAATACAGCAAAACGCTATGCTCTGTATTCCGTATTCTTCGGCAAGCGACAAGCAGGCACGATAGCAATTTGCAAGCTGAATTTCGTGCTGCTTTCTTAAAAAACCGTAAACGATTGGTCCCACGGTGTGTATAACATACCGGCACGGCAAATTATACGCTTTCGTTATTTTTGCCTGCCCCGCCGGTTCTTCATGAGCTTGCAATTCCATAAACTCCGCACACGCTTGCCGCAGCTGAATGCCCGCAAACGTATGAATCGCGTTATCGATACAACCGTGATTGGGGCAAAAGCAACCGAGCATTTGAGAGTTTGCAGCGTTTACAATTCCTCCGCATTTCAGCGTTGTTATATCGCCTTGCCAAAGGTATATGTCGGGAGCAACAGGCGTAAGTTCCGCTATATCCGTTATACCTTTAAGCCGTAATTCTTCACGCAAATATTCGTCCTGAATTTGCAAAAAATCCTCGCTTGCAGGTTTTGGCATTCGCACGTTCACAAGCGCACGGAATAAAGCCCTTTGCGAATTTTCTTCATCGGGAATTTTGCTTTTCAAATTGTTTTCCGTAAGTAAATAACGAATTAAAAATTCTCTTTTCTGTTTCTGATTCATAAATTTTAATAAAAAGCGCAATCGATTCCACGACTGCGCTTTCGGCTCCCAATAAAAAGTTAAATAACGGCATCCGTCATGGTATAGCTCTCTAATGAGTTGGCTTTTACCTGAATACATATATACTTTAACGCCTTTTCAGCCGAAGCAGAAAACTGTCTTTTGGCAGACGGAGAAACCCGTAACCAGTCTCCCGCTTTCAGGCTGACATTTTCGCCGTCTATAACGGCTGTGCCTTCGCCGTCGAGAATCGCATAAATTTCTTCATTGTTCTTATGCGAGTGAACGAACGGTACGCCCGCTCCCGCCGGCAATGTGTTAATGCTCACTTCGGCTCCCGTGAGATTCAGCCGATCGTGAAGCTCGGTTCGCGCCTCTTCCGCTACGCTGATCTTCTTAAAACTACTCATAATACATACCTCCGAAAATATTCGATTTCTTGTAACCTGATTGATTACGCCCGAAGTATATCAAAGAGGAAACCAAAATACAAGAGCGTTACAAAACTATTATCAGATAATAAAAAAGTAACATAGTTTATTTTTTGAACTATTGACATTTTATCTTGACATTGCTATAC
>JAIEAS010000206.1 GCA_029071285.1 Clostridia bacterium | reverse complement strand
TTCTTACACCTCGCAGATGGTAAGAACGATTAAATACTTCGCTGAGTTGAAGTAATTTAATTAAAAAAATAAAAGCCCGAATTTATTTCGGGCTTTTTCTTTTTACAGATTTTTAATCATTCTTACATGCGGGCAACCTTCGTCATCGTATTCGCCGCCGACAGCGGTAAATCCTTGTTTTTTATAAAACTCCTCAGCTTGTTTTTGTGACGAAACAGCAATCGTTTTGCCGCCTTCGCTGATAATATGCTTTTCGGCGTATTGCATAATTTCCGTACCCGCGCCTTTTCCGCGGTAAACTTTTATAACTGCAACTCTGCCGATAAAGTACAGGTCGCCGTCCTTGAAAACTCTGCACGTCGCTACGGGCAAACCGTCATCATATAGGACGAGGTGGACGGAAATTTTGTCCGTTTCGTCAAACTCGTTTTTAAATCCCTGCTCGCCGCAAAATACAGCGGTTCTTATTCGTATTGCGTCGGCAGGCAATTCGGAGAAAATTTTTAAATACATATCAGACGTTAAAGCGGAAGAGGACCACGTCGCCGTCTTTGATTATGTATTCCTTGCCCTCGGAGCGGACCTTACCTTTTTCGCGTGCGCCGACTAAGCCGTTGCATTCCAAAAGGGTTTGCCAGTCGCAAATTTCAGCGCGGATAAAACCTTTTTCAAAATCGCTGTGTATTTTTCCTGCCGCTTGCGGAGCCTTCGTGCCTTTTACGATAGTCCAGGCGCGGGTTTCTTTTTCGCCGGCAGTGAGGTAGGAGATAAGTCCTAACAAGTCATAGCTTTTTTTAATAAGTCTGTTCAAGCCGCTTTCTTCAAGCCCTAATTCTTCAAGGAACATAGCGGCGTCATCCGCGGGCATCTGCGAAATTTCTTCTTCTGTCTTTGCGCAGATAACGAGTACTTCGCTGCCTTCTTTACGTGCATATTCTTTAACCGTGCAGACGAGCGGAATATCTTCCTCGGGTTTGCCCATATCAAACTCGGAAATATTTGCCGCGTAAATTACGGGCTTTGCGGTTAAAAGGAAGAGGTTATCTACGATAGGCTGTTCTTCCTTGTCACATTCAAAAAGACGGGCGGGTTTTTCTTCGCTTAAAAACTTTTCAAGCCTTTCCAAAAGAACATATTCTGCCGCGGCTTCTTTGTTTGCCCCGCCGCGTGCAGCCGAGCGTATTCTGTCAAGCCGCTTTGTAACTGCTTCAATGTCGGATAAAATAAGTTCGAGCGTAATAGTCTGAATATCTGAAACAGGGTCGATTTTGCCGCTTACGTGGGTTATGTTTTCGTCCTCGAAACAGCGCACGACGTGAACGATAGCGTCGCATTCTCTTACGTGTGAAAGAAACTTGTTGCCCAAGCCTTCGCCCTTTGACGCGCCTTTGACGAGCCCTGCAATATCTACGAACTCAACGATAGCGGGAGTAACTTTTTTGCTGTCGTAAAGCTTTGCAAGCTTGTCCAAACGCTCGTCGGGGACTGTAACTACTCCGACGTTGGGTTCGATGGTGCAAAAAGGATAGTTTGCGGCTTCCGCACCTGCATGGGTTATCGCATTGAAAAGTGTGGACTTGCCTACGTTAGGGAGTCCGACGACGCCTAATTTCATAATTGTCTTCCTTAATAGTTCTTTGCCTAGATTATAATAT
>JAIEAS010000205.1 GCA_029071285.1 Clostridia bacterium | reverse complement strand
GGTATATAATATTCAAGTATCAAAAGAAATCAGAAATTAGCGAGGTGAAAAGATATGAAGCCCGAAATACATCCCGATTATCACGAAGTTACGGTTGTATGCGCATGCGGAGCGACGTTCAAAACCGGTACTACTAAAAACGTTGAAACGTTAAAGGTGGACATCTGCGACAAGTGCCATCCCTTCTTTACCGGTAAGCAGAAGCTTGTTGATACAGGCGGCCGTGTAGACAAGTTTAAGAAAAGATACAATATCTGAAAGTGTGGCTCCAAAGAAAATTGGAGCCATATTTCTTAAATAAAATTTATGCGTTTTGCGGCGCGTATAATATAAAAAGTAATTATGGCAAATAAAGAAAAAAAGAAAAAGAATAAAAAAACCTGTACCTATATCGGCGGGCAAGCCGTGCTCGAGGGCGTTATGATGATGGGCAAAACCTGTATGGCGACCGCGGTGCGCGACCCCGAGGGCGAAATCCAGATAGAGGCAAAGCGCGTTACCGCGGGCAAAAACGTAAAGCGGGCGTGCAAAATTCCCTTCGTGCGCGGTATAGTCAACCTAGTCCTTTCCTTAGTGCGCGGAACCAAAACTCTTATGCGTTCCGCCAAAGTCTACGGCGAGGACGACGAGGAAGCGGGCAGACTTCAGAAGTGGATGGCGGAAAAACTGAAAACCGACCTTATGGACGTAGTTTCCTTTATCGCCGTTCTCTTCGGCATAGTGCTTGCGGTCGGCATTTTCGTCGTTCTTCCGCGCGTGCTCGTTTCCATAATCCCCGGAATAGACGACACGGCGTGGAAGTACGTTCTTCTGGGCGTGTTCAAGCTCGTTATTTTTATTGCCTACCTTGCGATTATACTTTTATTAAAGGATATACGCAGACTATATAAGTACCACGGCGCGGAGCATAAGACCATTAACGCCTACGAACACGGCGTTGAACTCACGCCCGAAAACGTGGCAAAGTGTTCGCGCATACACGACAGGTGCGGCACGTCCTTCCTGTTCATAGTACTGTTTATTAACGTAGTGATAATTTCGGTAGTGAGCTGGGCGTTCGGAAAATACGTCTGCCCCGATATCACAAACCGCGTTGCGCAGTTTTTCATTAACCTCGCGCTGGAAATTATACTTCTGCCCATAATCGCGGGCGTTTCGTACGAAATTTTAAAATTCCTTGCAAAGTTCGACAATAAGTTCGTGGATATTTTCAAAGCTCCCGGAAAACTTATTCAGCTGACTCTGACCACGCGCGAACCCGACAAGGAAATGATTGAAGTGGCGATTGCCGCATTCAACAAGGTGCTTGAAATGGACGCGGCGTCTGAGGTGCCCGAAACGGAATTCGTTACGGGCGGAATACTCGTGAAGATGCTCGAAGAAACCAAAAAGAAGTTTGCCGAAGCAAACATTGACGAGAGCGACGCGGAGTGGATTTATTCCCTCGTGCTCGAAGTCAAGCGCAGCGAGCTTACGAGCGAAAAGGTGGTAAGCCTTTCCGAGAGCAAAGAAATTAACGACATAGTCCGGAAGAGGCTCGCCGGCAGACCGCTGTGGTACATAATCGGCGACACCGAGTTCTACGGCTGTAAAATAAAGGTGGACGAAAGGGCGCTTATCCCCAGACCCGAAACCGAGCTTTTGGCGGAAGCGGTAGTTAAGACGGTTGAGGACGGCGACAGAGTTCTGGATATGTGCACGGGCTCGGGCTGTATCGCGGTTGCGGTTGCAAAGCACTGCGCGAACAGGGGCGTGAGCGTAACGGCGGCGGACCTCTCGGACGCGGCGATTATGCTCGCCAAAGAAAACGCAAAAGAAAACGGCGTTGAAATCAACTTCGTTCAAAGCGACCTTTTCTCGGCGGTGCGCGGCAGGTTCAACATAATCGTGTGCAACCCGCCCTACGTTAAGAGCGGCGACATTCCTTTCCTGCAAAAAGAAGTGCGCGAGTACGAACCCAAGGTTGCGCTCGACGGCGGCGCGGACGGACTCGATTTTTACAGAAGGCTTGCGCGCGTTGTAAGAAGCTACCTTGCAAAAGACGGTATGTTAATTCTCGAATGCGGCGAGGGTCAGACCGAGGAAATTCTGAAAATTTTCGGCAAGCGCGACTACGCAATGGTTATGAAAGACCTGAGCGGCGTAGACCGTTTCGTAAAAATTGCCTTTTAACGGTTTAGCACTATGCAAGACAAGATGATTGAAAAACTTGAAGAAATTTACAAGCGTTACTGCGGGTTGTCGGAAAAGCTTAGCGACCCCGCAGTAATTTCCGATACGGCGGAGTGGACCAAAACCGCAAAGGACGCGGCGGAGCTTTCCGAAACGGCGCAGAAATACGAGGAATATACCAAAACCGTAAAGCAGCTTGACGACGCGCGCGAGGCGGCAAAGACCGAAACGGACGGCGAAATGCGCGCCCTTCTGCAAGAGGAAATAGAGGACTGCACTAAACGCAGGGAAGAAATTTTGGGCGAGCTGAGAATTCTGCTTCTGCCCAAGGACAAGAACGACGACAGAAACTGTATAGTTGAAATCCGCGGCGGAGCGGGCGGCGAGGAAGCCGCGCTTTTCGCCTACGAGCTGTACAGAATGTATTTAAACTACTGCGAGCATCACCGCCTTAAGGTCGAGCTCGTGGACGTAAACGAAACCGAGCTCGGCGGCATTAAAGAAGTGGTGTTCAACGTTTTCGGCAAAGACGCATACAAACAGTTAAAGTTTGAAAGCGGAGTGCACCGCGTGCAGCGCGTGCCCGAAACCGAGTCGCAGGGGCGCGTTCACACCTCGACGGCGACGGTTGCCGTTCTGCCCGAAGCCGAGGACGTTGAAGTGGAAATCAGGGAAGAGGATATACGCCTCGACGTTTACCGTTCGTCGGGCGCGGGCGGACAGAAGGTCAACAAGACCGAAACGGCGATAAGAATTACCCACTTCCCCACGGGCATAGTTGTAACTTGTCAGGACGAGCGGAGCCAGCTCAAAAACAAGGACAAGGCGTTCAAGGTTCTGCGTTCGCGCCTTTACGATTATTACCAGTCGCAAAACCGTTCCGCTTACGACGAACACCGTAAATCTCTCGTCGGACGCGGCGACCGAAGCGAGCGCATACGCACCTACAACTTCCCCCAGGGCAGAGTTACCGACCACAGAATCGGGCTGTCGCTGTACTCGCTGGATACCTTTATTATGGGCGATATCGAGGGTATGATAGAAGCCCTCGCCGTTGCCGAACGCGAGCGACTGCTTGCCGGTGAAGATTAAACAAAAAACGCCGTGTGCGGAAAATTATCCGCACACGGCGTTTTTTTAATTTCAAGTTGTTAATATAATTTGGTTAAAATTGAATACGAACAGTGCTTTCGCAAGCTCATAATAGCAGCCATCAATAAATAATTCCAAATCATATTCGTTTTCGGTGGCTTCAGAATTTAGATGGTTCTTAATCAATGCTGCCGTATTTTCGTTAACGTCAAAAACTATATTTGCGCGTCCTTTTGTTTCCGCGGAACTCACTTCGATATGCAAATCAGCATCGCTTAAAGCTTGTGTCAAAGTCTTATTGAAATTAAAACTAATTTCGCCGCTTTCTTCCGTTACATCTTTGCGGATGCAGTTTAGTTTTATTCCGTCTTTAACTATTGTGAATGACGGCAAATTGAATTCGCCGCATAAAACCAGATAATAACCGCTGTCTGTTTCTGTCAGTTCTATCCCATCAAATGTAATTGTGCCGCCGTTTTCGTGGGTATAAGTCTGATTTAAAGCGTAAGTCGCAGGCTGACTATTGCCGCCGCCATTGCCTGGACGAAACATTATCGTAAAAAAGGTGCATACGAAAATTAAGCAGGCGGCGGTTGAAATTGCCGAAATAAGTGCGGTAAGGTTTACTTTCTTTTTACTTTTAATCGGCGCAGCAGTGCACAATTTTTCTATAGTTTCTTTCTTTGCGTCGTCGCTTGCGGTTATGCCGTCAAAAAGTTCGCGGTACTCATTCATTTTCGCTTTCCTCCTTTTCTAAAATATGCTTTAGCTTTTGTCTTGCGCGCGTCAATCGTAAAAATATGGAGTTTTCCGACTTTTTAAGTATTTTACCTATTTCCGCGGCGGTGTATCCCTCGTAATAGTGAAGATAAATTATATTCCTGTCAATTTCGGGCAGTTCGTAAAGTTCTTCCAGCGTTTTATGTTGGTCGGGGGTGAATAAGCAGTTTTGTACTTCGTCTAAAGGAATATGCCTGTTTCTTTTTGAGCGCAGATAATCTCTGCATTTGTTCAACGTTACCCGAATTAGCCAAGCTTTAAGATGTTCGGGATCCTTAAAGGTGGATTTTTTTAAAAGACTTAAAAAAACCTCTTGCATAATGTCCTCGGATTCCTGATAATTATTAACGTTTTGATAGGCGATACGCATTATCATATCGGAATAGTTATTTACTATTTCCGTTACAATTTGGCGGTCCTCTAAGTTTATCTCCATACTTTTTCCGCGTAATCGTAATTTTCTATCCAAATTATATTCAACGTTGAAATACAGTGTCAAGTAAAAAAATAAAAAATTCTTTGAAAGGTTTTCCGCCTGTTAAACGATTTAAATAT
>JAIEAS010000204.1 GCA_029071285.1 Clostridia bacterium | reverse complement strand
AACGTATGTTTGACAAATAAATTATTTCGGGTATAATAAGGATACTAAGAAAAGGGGAGGCGGGAAGATGGGCGAGCGGAAATATATTGCGATTGACTTAAAATCTTTCTACGCCTCGGTGGAGTGTATCGAACGCGGGTTCGACCCCATGCGGTTCAACCTCGTGGTTGCCGACGAGAGCAAAACGGAAAAGACAATTTGCCTTGCCGTTTCTCCGTCGTTAAAGGCCTACGGAATTCCGGGGCGGGCGCGCCTGTTCGAGGTTGTTCAAAAGGTGAAGGAAGTGAACGCAGGGCGCAAACGGCACGCACCGAACAGAACGTTTGCGGGAAGTTCTTATATCGATACGGAAGTTCAAACGAATCCCGCACTTGCATTAGACTATTTTATCGCGCCGCCGCGCATGGCGCATTACATGGAATACAGCACGCGCATTTACAATATTTATCAGGAGTTTATTGCGCCCGAAGATATTCACGTTTATTCCATCGATGAGGTGATGATGGACGTGACGGACTACCTCGCTTCCTATAAACTGACTGCGCGCGAGCTTGCCGCGAAAATGATTCGGGAGGTCTACAAGCGCACGGGAATTACCGCAACGGCGGGCGTCGGTACGAATTTATACCTCTGCAAGGTTGCCATGGATATTGTGGCGAAACATATGCCGCCCGACGAAAACGGCGTGCGGATTGCGGAGCTTGACGAAATGGGTTACCGCAAACTGCTCTGGTCGCACAGACCGCTCACCGATTTCTGGCGGGTGGGGCGCGGCTATGCGGAAAAATTAGAGGCGCACGCCATGTATACCATGGGCGACGTGGCGCGCTGTTCCCTGAGAAACGAGGACTTGCTCTACAAGCTGTTCGGGGTGAACGCGGAGCTGCTCATCGACCACGCCTGGGGCTGGGAGCCGTGCACGATAGCCGAGGTTAAGGCGTATCAGCCAAGCTCCAACAGTTTAGGCTCGGGGCAGGTGTTACAGCAACCCTATAACTTCGAAAAGGGTAAACTGATTGTGCGGGAGATGACGGACGCACTGGTGCTTGATTTGGTAGAAAAGGGGTTCAAGACCAATCAGATTGTTCTGACTGTGGGCTACGATATTGAAAATTTAACTGATTCGGCGCGGCGGGAAAGCTATCACGGCGAAATCACAATCGACCGCTACGGCAGAAAAATTCCCAAGCACGCGCACGGCACCGCCAATCTGAAACAATATACTTCGTCTACCCGCCTGATTACGGACGCGGCAATGGAGCTGTACGAACGGATTGTGGACAAGAATTTGTTGGTACGCAGAATGTACGTTGTTGCAAACCGCGTGGTGCGGCAGGACGAAATTCCCGAAGAAACGCCGCGGCAGCTCGATTTGTTTACCGATTACGAAGCCGAGGCGAAAAGGCAAGCCGAGGAGGAAGCGGAGATCAAGCGCGAGGAAAACGTTCAGAAAGCGGTGATCTCTATCCAAAAGAAATTTGGGAAGAACGCGCTCATTAAGGGCATGAACATGGAAGAGGGCGCAACAACCGTAGAACGCAACGGACAAGTGGGAGGGCACAAGAAATGAGCGATACCGAGCGATACAGCGATATTATCCATCTTCCGCACCACCAATCGGAAAAGCGACCGCATATGTCAAACTACGACCGCGCGGCGCAGTTCTCGCCCTTTGCGGCGTTGAAGGGCTACGAGGAACAGATTGACGAGGCGGCGCGCTATACTTATGGACAAGCGGAGCTTGACGAATCGCAAAAGAGCGCAATCAACGAAAAGCTTGTATATCTCAGTCGGCACGAGGGTGTGCGCGTCGGGGTGACATATTTCAGAAAAGACGAACATAAAGAGGGCGGCGCGTTCGTCACCTTAAAGGGGACGGTAAAGAAGGTGGACGAAGTTAACCGCAAACTTGTTTTCGAGGACGGAACTATCGTCCGCTTTCACGAGCTGATAGAAATCGAACTTTTGTAGCGCAGATGTATGTTAGTTTGATTTTTATATATTGATTGACTTTTTGGTAAAATATGGTATAATGGTCTTGATTAAAAGAGATTCAGGAGAGGAAACGGCTGATTGTTTGTGTCAATGGATTCTGGAGGTGCCGACCGATGTATATTATAGAGTTTTAAGCGCAAAAGAGAAAGTAAATATCGTTTTGCGCTTTTTTGTTTGAAAGATGTTAACCTTGCAAAAAATCAAAAAAAGGAGAGAGATATGATAAAATCAAATAAAAAGGCAATCGCTTTTGCAAGCGTTGCATTCTGCGGACTGTTCGCTTTTTTATCCTTCGGCTCTTTACCGAATATTGCGGCGAACGCGATAGATAACGAGTATGATATTGTTTCAGAGAAAGAGTGCGAGATAGCGGCAAATAAATGGCTGGTTCAGAATTACGACGACGACACGGTAATCGATGAGATTATCCCTGTTATGACAGGCGAGAAAATCACCTCATATTGTGTAAACTTCACCTGCAACGGCGAACCGAACGGATATATAATAATCGATTCCGATAAAGAATCGCGCAACTTTATTCCCGAGTTCAGCCTTTCGGGAAAAGGTATTTACGAAACGCTTAGCGAAAGTGCTGAAATCAGCAATACTTTCGCTACCTCGAAAAAAGTTATTTATTCCGTTGGTAATTTAGATTATGCAATTCCAATCAATCGCGAAGGTTCGGTTTTATATTCGTCTAGTAATGAGACGATAACAAAAAGCGCCCTAAAACACATGGACGAGCAGATTGCGGCGAAAAAGCCTTCTTTCGTAAATGAGCGTACAGAGGCAGAAAAGAAAATATATTACGATGGCTTTTTTTCTGAAACTGACATGTCTTTCAATAGTCTGAAAAAGTTGTGCAATATCGATGGGGCGAATTCGTTCAAACCTTCTTTAATGTCTGAGCTAAGGGTTGAAGGCGGTTTTAGCGGCAATTGCACCCCAACGGCGGCAACAAATCTTTTCAGTCTTCATGTTGAAGAAAGATGGGGAATGGGTGAATTTTTTACAAGACAGGAGATTTATAATAGTATTGTGTCGTTCGGGAAATGGAATCAATTTGGAGAATTGGGCATGACGCTTTCGAGTGCGATCAAAGGGATGAAGTCTACTGCTCGTTCAATATTTTTTCATAGTTTAGTTTCAATTTCTCTTTCTTCTGATGGATGGGACAAATGGGAGGAGTCTATAGTTGAAAATATTCCTATACTTACTGCCGTTTGGGGGTTGAAGAATAATAATGGAAGTTGGGAAGAAGTTGGTCATGCAATTGTGGGTATCGGATACAGAGTTTACGATGACGGTGCTTGTTATTTGAGAGTTTTAGATGGCTGGTATCCATCAAATGAGAGATATATTTGGTTTAATTCCGATTATTTTACGGATAAAGAGGGATATAGTATAATTATATTATAAAGAGAGGAAAATGGAATGAATAATTTGAAATCGAAGTTGGTAAGTGTATTGCTACCCATATTATGTTGTATATTGTCGGCGGTGGCAATCGCACTAAGTATAGTTGCGATTGTCCGTACAAGCGGAATCGAAGAAGGGGAAGGCGAACAGGGCGCAAATAACGTAAGTGTGCCCCAAGCGTATACTGCCCTTCAAATCGGGTTGAGAGATGTGTTAGATTATGAAATCAGTGATATGTATATCGACTCGGGATGGCATCCCGATTTTCGCGGTGAGTTCGAAGACGAAGCCGCCGCAGCCGAATTGCGGGACATGATTAGTAAAGCGGTCTTTTGGGAAAAACCCGCGCCCTCAACTAATAAAAATCCGGGCGACGGTAGTTTTCCGAGTATCTACTTTACCGCCAATGAAAAACGTTACGGCGTTTCACTCCTTTCGGACGGTTTAGGAATCAGCGTTAGCGGAAATATATCCTATTATTATACGAATTGTACGTATCAGTTCTCGAATTTGGTTCACGGACTTTTGAACGAGCTGTTCGAAGATTATGAATAATCGAAACCGATGAAAGGGAAACCGCCCGGTAGGGCGGTTTTTCCGTTCTTTCCGCCGCGCGGGAATGACAGTACAAAAATCGACAAAAAAACTGAAAAAAATGTAAAAAAAGTCAAAAAAAAGCCGTTCAAACCGTTGACACGGCTTTACAAATTTGATATGATATTCAAGCCTGTGTTGGAAGGTAGGCTATTTTACCGTGCAATCGGCGTATTGGGTTGAGGCGGGAAGTTACTGAAAAATCGAGGAGAGAAAGCCCCTCGGCAGATAATTTCCGCTGACAAATGTAG
>JAIEAS010000203.1 GCA_029071285.1 Clostridia bacterium | reverse complement strand
AAATATACAACTTTTACAAAAGTTTGAACTATGGCATTGACTAAGACTAAAAAGATAATTTTAATATCCGCGCTCGAAGGCCTGGCGGCAATCGCGCTCGCCGCGCTTCTCGTATTTTCGCTGTGGATTCTCTGCTCGCCGCAGACTATGGCAACCGCAAGCGAAAAGGCGGGGAACTATTCCTTCGCCGTAACTTGCGCGGACTTAAAGTACAAATATTCCAAAAACACAAGCGACCTTGCCCGCTGCGTGCAGGACAGCATTTTATCCGGTAAGGACAAGGATATAATCAAATACGGCGACAAATTTATCGGCGACAGTAAGTTTGAAGAGGTCTGCGCAACCCGCGGAGAAAAGTACGGCGTAACTTTTGCCGACTACGTAATCGGAAACGTCGCTGCGGCAAAATACAGAAAAGAAGGTTTGCAGGAAGCCGTAAATACCTGCAAAAAGGGTACGGGCAAAAGCTTTATATGGCTGACGTTAGAGGTTAAAGACGGCGGCAACGCGGAGGATATAAAAGGTTTATCCGCCGAGCTCGAAAACCTTACCCAGGATGAAACTATAAAAAATTTATTACAAATATTAGATACAGGAGAATAACATGAGCAAAATTGTCAAGGAAGCGCTTACGTTCGACGACGTGCTGCTGGTTCCGGCAGCGTCCGACGTCTTGCCTTCGAACGTTGATTTACACACCACTCTTTGCGACGGAATCAATCTCAACATTCCGTTAATCAGCGCGGCAATGGATACCGTAACCGAAAGCAAGCTTGCAATCGCGCTTGCAAGAGAGGGCGGCATAGGCGTTATACATAAAAATATGTCAATCGAAGAGCAGGCAATGCAGGTTGACAGAGTTAAACGAAGCGAGCACGGCGTTATAACCGACCCCTTCCATTTAACCCCCGACCAGCCCGTGAGCGCGGCTTGCGAGCTTATGGCAAAATATAAAATCAGCGGCGTGCCCATTACCGAAGAGGGCGGAAAGCTCGTGGGAATCCTCACCAACCGCGATTTGAGATTCGAAACCAATTTCAACCAGCCCATAGCTAACGTGATGACTTCTGAAAATCTCGTCACCGCGCCCGAGGGAACCTCTTTGGAAGAGGCGCAAAAGCTTCTGGGCAGACACAGAATAGAAAAGCTCCCCATAGTGGACAAAAAGGGCTACTTAAAGGGACTTATCACAATTAAGGATATCGAAAAATCCATTCAGTACCCCAACAGCGCAAGGGACAAAAACGGAAGACTTCTTGCGGCTGCGGCAATCGGCGGCTCGCCCGACGTTCTGGACAGAGTTGCGGCTCTCGTTGCGGCAAAGGTGGATATGGTCGTTCTCGACTCGGCGCACGGACATTCCAAAGGAATTGTCGAGGCGGTTGCAAAGGTTAAAAAGGCATACCCCAATCTTCCCCTCGTTGCGGGCAACGTCGTAACGGCGGAAGCCACCAAAGATTTAATTAACGCGGGCGCGGACGTAGTAAAGGTCGGCATAGGTCCCGGCTCAATCTGCACTACGCGTATCGTCGCAGGCATCGGAATGCCCCAGCTCACCGCGGTTATGGACTGCGCCGAGCAGGCTGACAAAATGGGCAAGCGCATAATCGCCGACGGCGGAATTAAATACTCGGGCGACATCGTCAAAGCCCTCGCGGCGGGCGCAAGCGCGGTAATGCTCGGCTCGCTTTTCGCAGGCACGGAAGAATCCCCCGGCGAGCGCGAAATTTATCAGGGCAGAAGCTTCAAGTCCTACCGCGGAATGGGTTCGCTCCCCGCAATGGCAAAGGGCAGTAAGGACAGATATTTCCAGTCCGACGCAAAGAAGTTCGTACCCGAGGGCGTTGAAGGCCGCGTTCCCTACCGCGGCGCGCTTGCGGATATAATTTATCAGCTTATGGGCGGTTTTCGCGCAGGTATGGGCTACACCGGCTGCGGCACGATTGAAAAACTGAGAAAGGACGGAAAGTTCGTAAAGATGACTTCTGCTTCGCTTGTTGAAAGTCATCCCCACGATATTTCCATTACCAAAGAAGCACCCAACTACTCACCCAAAAACTAAACACAATAAAGGCGTAAGTTTTCTTACGCCTTAAAATACTATTAAAGAGGAATTTATGCAGCATCAGAAAGTTTTAGTTATAGATTTCGGCGGACAGTACAACCAGCTTATCGCAAGAAGAGTGCGCGAGCACAAAATTTACTGCGAAGTCAAGTCGTACAAAACCCCGATTGACGAAATCCGCGCAATGAACCCCAAGGGGATAATTTTTACGGGCGGACCCAACTCGGTTTATCTTGACGATTCGCCGAGAATGGACAAAGAAATATTCGAGCTGGGCGTGCCCATTCTCGGAATATGCTACGGCGCGCAGTTTCTGGTTTACGGCCTCGGCGGAAAGATTGAAAAAGCGAACGACACCGCGGTTGCCGAGTTCGGCAGAACGGACTGCGAGTTCGACACGAAGTCGCTCCTTTTCAAAGGTCTGAAAAAAAAGTCGGTCGTCTGGATGAGCCACAACGACCATATCGCAACTCTCCCCGAAGGTTTCCGCGCAATCTGCCACAGCGACAAATGCCCTTACGGCGCGATTGAAAACCAGCAGAAAAAATTCTACGGCACGCAGTTCCACCCCGAGGTAAACCACACCGAGCAGGGCTTCGATATGCTCGGAAATTTCCTCTATAACGTTTGCGGCTGCAGCGGCGACTGGACTATGGAAGAGTACGCCCAAACCGCAATCCGCGCCATACGCGAAAAGGTCGGCGGCGGCAAGGCGCTGCTTGCGCTCTCGGGCGGAGTTGACAGCTCGGTTGCCTGTAAACTGCTTGCAAAGGCTATCGGAAGTCAATTAACCTGCATTTTCGTTGACCACGGTCTTATGCGCAAAAACGAGGGCGACGAGGTAGAGGCGGCGTTCGCGGACAGCGGAGTAAACTTCGTGCGCGTCAATGCGGGCGAGAGGTTCCTCGGAAAGCTTAAAGGCGTTTCCGACCCCGAAAGAAAGCGCAAAATTATCGGCGAAGAATTTATCCGCGTATTCGAAGAAGAGGCGAAAAAAATCGGCAAAGTCGATTTCCTCGTTCAGGGCACAATTTATCCCGACGTAATCGAGTCGGGCTTAGGCGACGCGGCGGTGATTAAATCCCACCACAACGTGGGCGGACTTCCCGACTACGTGGACTTTAAGGAAATAATCGAGCCGCTTCGAATGCTTTTCAAGGACGAAGTGCGCGCGCTCGGAATAACCCTCGGTCTTGACGAAAAACTGGTTTGGCGCCAGCCCTTCCCCGGACCGGGACTTGCAATAAGAATAATCGGCGAAATTACTCCCGAAAAGGTTGCAATCTTGCAGGACGCGGACGCGATTTTCCGCGAGGAAATTGCCAACGCGCACCTTGACAGGGATATCAACCAGTACTTTGCGGTACTCACAAATATGCGCTCGGTGGGAGTTATGGGCGACGGCAGAACCTACGATTACACGCTCGCTCTGCGCGGCGTAACGACGTCCGACTTTATGACCGCGGATTTTTCGAGAATTCCTTACGACGTGCTCGAAACCATTTCAATCAGAATAGTCAACGAAGTTAAGCACATAAACAGAATTGTTTACGACATAACTTCAAAACCCCCCGCAACAATCGAGTGGGAGTAAAAGCGTTCCGCTTTACCGCATTACCGCACTTGTCATTCTGAGCGTAAGCGAAGAATCTGCGCGTAGCGCGACAAGCATACTCACAAATCAAACTGAAATTTCAGCCCGCGAGCTTGGCTCGCGGGCTTTTTTTTGCTGTCATTTTTTATCGTCATTTCGAGTGTAGCCGAAGGATCCCACCCGTCATTGCGAGGAGCGTAGCGACGCGGCAATCCAGACCGTACGCTCATTTTAAGTGCTTTGCTTCTGGATTGCTTCACTGCGTTCGCAATGACGAAAAAGGGGCGCGGACAGACTGTCAGCGCCCCTTTTTTGCGTTTAAAAACGCCGACTTTTTGGAATTTTTCCAAAAAATCAAAGAAAAATAAAAAAAATTCCAAAAAAGTACACTTTTTTGGAAATTCCAAAAACCTGTAAAAATGAGGTTTTAAAGGTCAAAAATAGGGCTTTTTGAGCCTTTTTATTATATTATATGCCGCAAAATATGTCAATAGTAAAAGTACAAAAAAGTGTA
>JAIEAS010000202.1 GCA_029071285.1 Clostridia bacterium | reverse complement strand
AACGAAATCGGGCATAGCGCCTAACCCAAGGAAAATTAAAGGCGGATAAATTACCTTATCAACGCCGAAATACAGATACCATAAAAGCCCGCGATTTTCGACGTGGTCGTATGCCGTATCGCCCTCGGGATGAGTTCCCCAGAGCACGCCTTCCGCACCGGGTATGTTGATTAAGAACATACCGAAAGCTATCGGAAGTAATAACATCGGCTCAAATTTTCTAACTATTGCAAGATACATCAGCACGAACGAAATAAGCAGCATTACGTAATTCTGCCAATCGCCCTGCACGAACCCCATTGACTCGTACAGGTTGCCGAATATCTCGCCAAAGTTTATAAGTAAACTTTGTTGCATACTTCCTCCGAAATCAGCTTATAACGGCAAGTACCGCATTCGTTTCAACGTTGGCACCCTTTGCAACACCGAAAGTAACTTTTCCGTCGCAGGGAGCGGTAATTTCATTATCCATTTTCATTGCTTCAAGCACCATTATGGGCTGGTCCTTTTTAACGGCGCTACCGTCGGCAACCAAAAGATTTTTAATAAGTCCGGGGAAAGGCGATAAAATTTTTTCACCCTCAGCCGAAATTTTCGGTGCCTTGGGCGCAACGGGTGCTGCCGCCTGCACGGGTACGCTCTCTACAACCGAACCGTTTTCGACTTCTTCAACGCCTACGGAATAACTTTTTCCGTCAATCGTTACAACAAAATTACGCATATTTAAAATTCTCCTTATAACCTTTTTATTCTTCGAACCTTAAATTCACATTCGGGTTTTTCTTCGCTGTAATAAGCCATTATCGCGGCAATTATTGCAACCTTTACTTCGTCAGTCACGCCGTCTTCCGCAATCGGTTCTGCAACGGCTTCCTCACTCTTCTTTTTCGACTTTTTCTTTCTTTTGGTTAAAAACGCGAGATTATCGGTCTTTCTCAAAATCAGTCCTATAAGCCAAATTATAAAAATAATAAGAACAATTCCAACGAACACGATGACAAAGCCAATCAGCGCATAAATAAGAGCTTCCGCTTTATTGCTGAAATAGAAATTGCCGTTGACGTTCGGGATTATTTCAAGTAATGAAGTTAACATAGCGGCCTCACTTTACAAGCATCTGTAAAGACGCCACAAGATATTGTTTAATAAACGAAGGCTGAATGATATTGTCAATATATCCGCCTTTTGCCGCATTCACGGGATCCGAGCACTCATCCGCATAGCGTTCGGCAAGCTTTTGTTTGTCAACGTTCTTATTATCGGCAAATTCAATTTCAGCGCCCTGAACGTCGTCAAACAGCGCAATCTTTGCGTTTGCGAAAGCGTACGTATAGTCGTAACCCATACTCTTTGCCGCAAAAACGGTATAACCGAGACCGATTGCTTTACCGTAAACCACTGAAATCTTTGCCGAATCGATGCAGTCAAGAATCGATACGTATTCGCCTATTTCCTTGAGAGTTAAGCTGTTGTTTGTTTCGATATTAGCTTCAATGCCTAAGGTGTTTACAAAGGTTACGTAAGGCAAGCCATAGCAGCATGCAAACTCCGCAAAATCTTTGATTTTTCTCACATTAAGCGAATTGAGCGATACGCCTTGCCCGCCGTCAAATATTACGACTGCAGTCGAAATCCCGCCTATTCTGCCAATAAGACATTTAACTTCGGGAGCGCAAGTTGCGCCGACTTCCAAATAACTGTCCTTATCGAATACAGATAAAAGGCTCTTATAGTCGGCATTTTTATCGAGAGCGGCAATACTTTTATTAAGTTCGTTACTGTCAATAACTGCCGATGAGAGAAGCTCGTTGATTTTAACAATTTTATCTTTTACTTCTGCTAAGTTTTTAACGGTAAACGAAACCAGGTTGGTTTTGTTTAATCCTTCAGCTCCGCCGATCTGGAATTTGTCAACGTTTTTACCGCTCTTTGCGGAAATAACCAGAGGGCTGTTCGCCGCAAGAGCGCTCTTTTTATCAATAAAGAAAGTAAAATCGCAAAGACCGGCAAGCACTGCAATCTGCCCGTAAACTTCACCGTCTACAATTAAATACTGGGGTACCGTACCTTTAAGCTGCGACGCTTTGAGAATTAAAGACGCGAGCCCTTCAAGAACGTTGACGCCTTCACCTATCTGAACGCCGAGCGACGACAGAAAATAAATTACAGGAGTTGAAGTCTTTTCCGCCTGGTCAATGCACTTGGCAATCTTTTCGCAATTAGCTTTGCTTACGCCGCCCGAAAGAACCGCGCTGTTCTGCGCTACGATATAAAAGGGATAATCGCATACGGTTGCAAAACCCGTGACTACTCCCTCGCCTTCGGCTTCGTCGCCGTAAAAATCATTTTTGGAAAAACTGAATGCAGAAAGTTCGACAAAGCTATCATCATCGATAAGCGCATTAATATCTTTACGGATATCCTTTCCGACGTCCATAATTTGTTTTTTGCGCATCTGCAATAAGCGTATTTTGTCCATACAATACTCCTTAAACGCCAAATTCCTACACATATATATTATCAAAAAATTATTTAATTGCCAACTGTTTGCAGTTAAAAAATTATTAAAACACCGCAAAAAATAAAAAAGATGACTTACGTCATCTTTTCAGTTTCAGTTTGGTTTTAATAAACTTATCTATCTTATCCGAATACTTCCATACCAGCCAGAACGCGACCAGAATAATTACTGCTATCAAAACCCATATAAGAATGCCCCACCACGTGTTAAATGGTATCAGCCCGATTGAATACGCCGTCGTCACGACAGAAATTGCACGTGTAATCACGATCATTACAAGGAAGAACGGCCAGGACATTGACGATAATCCCGCAATAAAACACAGAACGTCGTCAGGAAACATAGGGAGCAAAAACATTATCGATAAAATGAGATAGTCTTTGCCCTTCAGCTTTTTAAGCCATTTTTCAAGCGTATCTTCACCGACAATCCACTTGACCGCTTTATAGCCTACCCACCGCCCTATAGCAAACGCAACGACTGAACCCAAAACAATTCCGATAAAGCTGTAAAGAGTACACTTCAGCGGACCGAACAACGCTACTCCCGCCGCCACCGCAATCGAACCGGGCACAGGTAAGATAATGACCTGCAAAAAACAAAATAGAATATAAAGAACAACTGCCCAACTACCAAAGTCGGCAATATAATCACGCAACGCCTGTATACTGTTAATTTTGGTTATAAGCCCTGTTGCGCAGATTGCAAAAAACACCGCGGCACCAATATCCAGAAATATTAACGTGCAAAAAACCAATCGGAAAAGCGCTTGCAGATTAAATACGTAAAAAATTATGCAAAGCAGTCCAAGAAGGAATGTTACTGCCGCCGCAATCGACAAAAGCAACATAAAGTGTTCGCTGATAAACGGCAGACTTTTATAAGATAAGCCGTAGGCAGTAAAAACAAAGGCAACCGTACTGAAAAGAACGGCTGCCAGAATATTAAAAGTATTTTTTAACCCTGTATTAACCTTCATTACATTGCCTTAAAAGACGCGCAGCTCTATACATATATTATATTGTAAAAGCTGCTTTTTTATAATGAAGTTTTAAATTTTTTTATAGCGTCGGTCGCAAGTTTGTCGCAAATATTGTTGTATTCGTTATCTGCGTGACCTTTGACCTTTATAAAATGCAGAGTGTGTTTTTTGGATAAATCGTATAAAGTTTGCCACAAATCCACGTTCTGAACGGGCTTATTGTCAGATTTTTTCCAGTTTGAGCGTTGCCAGTCGTAAATCCAGCCTTGCGAAAACGCATTTACCGTATAAGCAGAGTCGCTGTATATGTCCACCTCGCAATCGTATTTAAGATTTTTCAAGCCCTCTATTACGGCGGTAACTTCCATACGGTTGTTGGTTGTATTTTCTTCCGCGCCTGAAATACGCTTTTCGTGACCGTTGTAAATAAGCACTACGCCCCAGCCGCCGACGCCCGGATTTCCCGAACACGCGCCGTCGGTATACAAAGTCACTTTTTTCATTTGTCGGAATTTTCCTTCAAACGCTTAACGCAAGCGTCTACCGCATCGGCAACTATTCCGCGGAAATTCTTCTCTTCAAACGTCTTAATACCTTCTAATGC
>JAIEAS010000201.1 GCA_029071285.1 Clostridia bacterium | reverse complement strand
GTATAAATAAGGGGTTAAATCCATAAAACAATTATATAACAATAATTTTATAATTGCAATTGTTTTAGGATTTTGGTATAATTTATTCACTAACTTATCACGGAAAAAAGCTATGCAAATGCCCCTTCCCGAAAAACTTGTAAATCTTGCAAACAATTGCACCTTCCCGTTGTACGTGGTGGGAGGCTACGTGCGCGACTTTCTGGCTTGCCTTGAAACGGACAACCACGACATAGATTTGTGCGCGCCCGTCGACGCGGAAGAGTTTTGCAAAAAGGCTGAGGAACTCGGCGCGGAAGTTAAAGCGGTGTACAAGAACACGGGCACGGTCAAGCTTGCGCTCGGCGAAGAAGAGTACGAGTTTGCCTGCTTCCGCTCGGACGAATATATCCGCGGAACGCATACGCCCGCAAGCACCTTTTTCACCGACGACATTTATCTCGACGCGCGCCGCCGCGATTTTAAGTGCAACGCGGTTTACTACGATATCAAAGAAGCGGTTTTAAAAGACCCCCTCGGCGGACTTGCGGATATAAAAAACAAGAGGCTGACTACCGTTGACAACCCCGAAAAGGTTTTCGGCGAGGACGGCTTGCGGCTTATGCGCCTTGCAAGGTTTTCGGCTCAGACCGGCTTCGAACCTACGCCCGCCTGCTTAGAAGGGGCTAAGGCGAACGCCGAGCTTATACGCGATATTTCTGTCGAGCGCGTCTACGCCGAGCTTGACGGAATTCTTCACGCAGACAAGCGGTACGGGAATGCCGAAGGGCAGTACTTCGGACTTAAAATTTTAGACGAGATAGGCGTTCTCGAAATAATCCTGCCCGAGCTTACGAAGGGACGGCGGCTTATGCAGAACGACCAGTACCATTATTACGACGTTTTGGAACACTCGCTGCGCGCGGTGAGATACTCTGACGACAAGATACGCCTTGCGGCTCTTCTGCACGACGTGGGCAAGCCTTACCGCTACCGTATGGAGGGCACCTTCCACGGACACGAAGAGGACAGCGGAAAAATCGCAAACACGATTCTCACGAGGTATAAGGTTTCAAAAAAGGTTATAAGGGAAGTTACGCGGCTGTGCTGTCTGCATATGTACGACACCCGCTGCGACGCCCGCGAAAGCAAGATAAGAAAGTTTATTATCAGAAATCAGGACATTTACGAAAAGATAATGCTTCTTAAACAAGCGGATTATTCCGCTTGCCGCGACGATATGAACGAGGCGCCCTGCGTAACCAAGTGGAAAGAAATTTACGCGAAGATGAAGGAAGAAAACGTTCCGTTCAACCTTAAACAGCTTAACGTAAAGGGCGACGAACTGATTGCCGCGGGGATTGAAAAACAGCAGGTGGGAACGGTGCTTGCGAACCTTATGGAGGACTGCGCGCTTGACGGCAGCCTCAATAAAAAGAAAAAACTTTTAAAGCGTGCGGTTAAGGTCTATTCAAAAGGCAATAATTAACCGTGCAGACTTGATTTTTAATTCAAGCCGTATTATAATACTTGCAAACAAGCAAATAAAAAAATTCACCTTACGGTGCGGAGAACGACTATGGCTTCAAGACGCAGGGGAATGCACCCCTTACTTGCATTTTTTCTCGGCTTTCTGTTCGCTTTGATTATTATTGCGGGCGCGATAGGCGGCGCGGTAATTTTCGCGCTCAACTACAAGCTTGACAATATTTCTGCCAACAAGAATGTGGACGATGACGGAAACACGACCTATCTGTTTATTAACGCAGATCCCGAAAACGGCGGCGTGGGAACGATTAAGGACCTTATTTCCAAGATGTCCGAAATTTCAAAGGGCTACAGCGGTATGACGGTTGCCGAAGTGGAAAACCTTATTCCGATAATGAGTTCGCTGACTTCCAAACTCGAAACAGAGCTGAGCAACTACGTCAACCTCGAAGAGGGCGAGCTTCAGGAAGTGAAGCTCGGCGAACTGAGCGCATATCTCAGCAAGCTGGTTGACAGAATAAACGTTGCAAAGCTTATCGGCATTACGCCCGACAACGCAATTCTTCTCTATATGGGCTACGGCGTTTACGGCGCGGCCGAGGATGAGGACGGCGTATGGCACGCAACCTATAAGGACGAGAACGGAAATGAGTACCCCGTAACCCTGACGATTGAAGACGGTAAGGTTACCGAGGCTTCGTATACCGACGAGAACGGCGAGACGAAGACGGCGGGATATCTTACCCTCGACAACGCGGCTAAGCGTGTTGACGGCGTTTGCAACGATTTGACCATCGGCGAAATTATCGGCGAAGTGGACGAAGAAAACATTATTTTAAACTCGATTAAAAATTCAACCGTAAACACGATTGCGGACGATATAAACAAGCTTTGCATTCAGCAGATTCTGGCGAACGAAGTGTACGCGCCCTCGAACGAAACCGAGGATTACACCGCAAAGTTGTATAAAGCGGTTGACGGCACTCCCACGGCGACAACAACTTATAAAGACCAGGATACCATTTATTACGTTGAAGATAAAGACAACGCCGGAAATTACGTGCTTGCGGGCAACAACGGTAAAATTTCGGGATTTGAAAGCGGCGTAGATTACTACACCCTCGACGACGGCACCGGCGACGGCGAAATTATGTTCGACCCGTCCTATCTGTATTACGAAAAGGACGAGGACACGGGCGATTTTAAAATGGTTAACGCGGGTAAACCCGACGCGGGCAGATTAACTTCTTTAAACGGCGGCGAGTATTACACCTACGGACGCACGGCGCCCCTCTGGAAGCTTTTGATGTATATCGACGGAAAGGAGCAGGCGTTCACTTTCAACAATATCAGCGAAATGATTGCAAACGTTTCAAAGAACACCGAGCATACTTCTATGCGCGAGCTTGACGCCGCGGGAATGATTACCTTTACGAACAAGTCCGAGCTGGAAACAAGCGTTACGTGGTATGAGGGCGGTGTACCTCAACACGCGGTACTCGGCGATATGGAACTTGTAAAGGTTATCGAAGTAGTAATATCATTAATGAATACTCCTGTGCCCACTCCGTAACTTAAAAAATTTAAACGTCCCCGATTGTTTTTGTTTGACAATCGGGGACAAATATTTTATAATGTAATAACCTTGCATACCGTGGGTGGTATGCCGATTAAGTCCGGGAGGTGAAAAATATGAAAACTTACGAAATGCTTTACGTTTTGGACAACGCTGTTTCCGACGAGGGAAAAGAGGCGCACGTCAAAAAGTTTGAGGACGTTGTTACGTCTGCAAACGGTAAAGTCATTACCACCGACAAGTGGGGCGTAAAAAAGCTGGCTTATCCCATCAATTATAAGACCGACGGCTATTACGTTTTGATGACTTTTGAAGCGGAAGGTACGGTTGTGAAGGAGCTTGACAGAATTGCAGGTCTTTCCTCCGAAGTTTTGAGAGTTGTAATTACAGCAAAAAATTAAGGGACAAAAGATGAACAGAGTATTTTTAATAGGTAATTTAACCCGCGACCCCGAGCTCACCGAAACCACTTCGGGAGTGTCGCTTTGCCGCTTTGCAATTGCGGTAAACAGAAACTATTCTTCAGGCGACGGCGAAAGAAAAACCGACTTTTTCAATTGCGTTGCGTGGCGCGGTTTAGGCGAAAACGTGGCAAGATATGCCAAAAAGGGTAACAAAGTTGCGGTTATGGGTTCGGTTGAACTCAGAAACTACGAGGACAGCACTGGCGCTAAGCGCACCGCAGTCGATATCGTGTGCAACGACGTTGAGTTTTTAACGCCCAAGGGCACGCAGAGCGGCGACGATTACGATTCGCCCGCTCCCGCTGAAAAGAAGCGCGCGGCTTTACAGGCTTTTGACGACGATTCTGACATACCCTTCTAAAAATTAAGGAGATAAATTATGGAAGAGAATAAAACTGCTCCCGTTAAAAAGAGCTATAAAAGAGTTCCCCGCAAAAAGGTTTGCGTGTTCTGTCAGGAAAAGGTAACCGAAATCGATTACAAGGACGTTACCCGCCTGAAAAAATTCATTGCGGAAAGCGGCAAAATTATGCCCCGCAGAATGACCGGCACTTGCGCAAAGCATCAGAGAGAGCTTTCTACCGCAATCAAGCGCGCAAGAGTCGCC
>JAIEAS010000200.1 GCA_029071285.1 Clostridia bacterium | reverse complement strand
GGATGCATCCAAAGGGAACGGAAAGCGTTATAAAAACATTTGCGCTTAAAAATGCGCACGATATCGAAATCGAAAAAGTAATTCTTCTCGATACAAATGAAGAGCTGTTTTTCAAGCGGACGGAAGACGGACTTTTTGTACGGCTGAACGAGGAACGGCAGGACAGTCTCCCTGTTTGTTTTAAAATACAGCTTGCTTGAATAAAGTTTTTTATATAAGCAAACGTATGTCATATTCCCATGCTAAAATAAAAGCACAAAGAGAATTAGGAGGCAAGGCATGCGGGTATATTGGCTTATTGAAGGCTTGGATAAACCTTTGTATACGGCAAAGGCGGCGCGGCTCGTTAAAGATAAGGAAACGGGGAAAGAGTACAAGCTTGGCAAAATGGTGGCTTTGAAAAAGAGCAACGCCCCCAAAATACTTGCCGAAGATACTGGAAAGTATGAATTTTATAGAAGGATGGAAGAAGTTCATTACGAAAAAGCGGGATTGTTTCGCAAACGGAAGGTCGTTACGAAAGCTGCGCTTCAAACAATTCAAAAGGAATTGACGGGGATACAGTATTTTTGGATAATTGACGGATATTCCCCCAAAACATACACGAAGAAAGCTTGCGATTTGGTTCGGGATAAGGCAACAGGAAAAACATATAAACGCGGGGATTTCGTAAAGTTTGCGGACGAAGAGTACCCTTTCCCGCTCGCGGAACATACGGATAACTTTGATTTTATTTACGATGCAGATTCCTGCTCGCCCATGACGCAAGAAGACTATATGGGCGAAATTTGGGTGAATACTTTGTTCGGGAAAGGGAAATAAACTTTTCATAAGGAAATAACAAATGATGAATAGTGCAAATATTCAGAAACTTATTGAAGTTGTGAAGCAAAACAATAAAAACCTGCCTTATGTCAACCTTGATGAGAAAGGAAACTATGCGGGATGGGTAAGCGATTTTCATATCATTGATAAGCAAACGCTCTTGCCGATAAAGTTAAATTTATCTAATGATAACGATTTGTTTGTCCTCTTTGCATTGGCGGCGTGTTGGTCGAGAACAGGACAATGGGAAAACAGTGCGTGTTTTGCCGTGTATCTGAAAATGACAGGGAAAGATAATGCTTTATACTGGAAAAATTCTACTGCTGTTCTACCTGAAAAAAGTCAGCGCCATGAGAGTGCGAAAAAGGTATTAACTCGCTATGATATGGCAAAAAGCGGCGAGAAAGTTTCATTTCGTTCTGATTTTTATGATAGCTTGAATGTGCTTGCGCAATCATGGGAAACTATTAAAGAAAGTTTATTACAGTCTGAAAGCAAGAACGACTATTGTATTTTCATTCAACTGATTTCTAATATTCAAGGACTAGGCGCAAGAAGCAATAGGATGAGAATAAAAGTCCCCTTATTGCTACGGGAATTACGAATTCAAAATACATATAAGAACATTCCAGGGAAATGGTGTTGCGTGCCTGACCAGCGCGTGAGAGATGCCGCTAAAAACTTTTCAATTTCGCTACCTACAAATGCAACCATGCAATCCATTTTGAAATCGTCGGAAATCATTTATAGTCTGTTTGGGGATTTATACGATATTCCTTTGTTTGCTTATGATGACATAAAAGATTGCTTGGAATAACAATGTTTTTATTGATTAAAAGCTGAACGAATGCGTTTAGCTTTTTTCTTTATAACTTGAAACCGCTCGCAAAGTTTGTTATAATAAATATCAATGAATAGATTCACAGAATTTTTTAAAACAATTTTCGGAAAGGCAATAGCGTTTATAACAGGCTACGACGATGCGCACAACTTTACTTGCGACGTATGCGGTCGGGAGGTGTTCGACAACGAGCACGTCTGTGAGAAGTGCAAAAAGCAGCTGCCCTATATTCAGACCTGTTGTCCGTTCTGCGGACGGCGCGTCAAGGAAGAGGGGACTTGTCTTGACTGCAAACAAAAGCCGCTGACGACCGATAAAGCACGTTCCGTGTTTACACACGAGGGCGAAGCTATGCGGCTTGTTGTCCGCTATAAGAAGCGTGACCGATATCTGTACCGCGCACTCGCGGAACTTGCACTTCCGAAACTTACAAAGGAATTCCCCGATTGCGAGCTGATAACGTCCGTGCCTATGACGGACAGGTCCCGCAGGAAGCGCGGGTATAATCAGTCGAAGCTGCTTGCCGAAGAGCTTGCAAAAAGGTGCGGCAAGGCTTATCTCGATACCGCAACCAAACAGCGCGAAACACAACAGCAAAAGACCTTGGGCAGGCAGGAGCGCGAGAAAAACCTACAGGGATGTTTCCGCGTAATCGATCGCACAGCGGTGAAGGATAAAACGGTTTTGATTATTGACGACACGCTTACGACAGGCTCAACCGTTTCCGAGCTTGCATCGGTTCTGAAAAAGGCGGGCACAAAGACAGTCTACGCGCTTACCATGACGAGCGTGGAGCATAAAGACATGTTCGGGAAACCGCCAAAGAAAGATAAAATAAAGCCCCGCAAATAAGCGGGGTTTTTGTTTTGGTGCACCCGGCGAGGCTCGAACTCACAACAATGGCGTCGGAGGCCATGATTTTATCCAGTTAGACTACGAGTGCGCGTCGTCGCAAACTCCGCTTCGAGCACTTTTTTTCTAAAAGTGCAAATGCGCTGCGTTGCGGCTCCTTATCAACGAAAAATACGTGCGTCTTTTTCGTCGATATGAAATATGGAATTTTGTCAACGCAAGTCATTATAACACAACCGAATAAAAAATGCTTTATATTTTCGATCGATTATGGTAAAATAAAAGAAAAAATTTAAGTCAGGCAAGGATATGCAAAAAACAGTCGTCGTAGGAATGAGCGGCGGGGTAGACAGCTCGGTCGCCGCGCTTCTCCTCAAAGAACAGGGATACCGCGTCGTCGGGCTCTTCATGCAGAATTGTGAAGCGTCGGACGCGCACGGCGCATGCACTGCGGAAGCGGCTTTCGCGGCCGTTCGCCGGGTGGGCGGTCTTCTCGCCGTGCCCTACTACACCGTGAACTTTG
>JAIEAS010000020.1 GCA_029071285.1 Clostridia bacterium | reverse complement strand
GTTAAATATAGTATATTTCGGTGTTATCTTTCTTTTAATATTTTACTTCGGTTGGCGGTATTTATTCAGCGCGGACGAGCAATAATCAATAAGCTTGGGCGGCGCGGCTTTTTGCGCTTGCAAAAGTTCGTAAAAGGTAGTATAATCTACGCCGTACGGAGAAAAACAAATGGATACGTATGAAGCGCACAAATCGCATTATCAGCATTATCACAAAAAACCGGTAATGAAAACTCCGCCCGAACCTATCTCGCTTCAGTCCGTTCTCGACGGCGTTTCAGAAGAGGAGCGTCAAAGACTTTACGACGAATACGGCGTGGAGGGTATGGCGGAAATTTTTTCAAACGAAGAACTTATGAATACCGTTGACTGCTTTCTGCAAAACGGTATGAACGTCTGCCTTGCGGCGAAAAAGCTGTACATGCACAGAAACACTTTAACTTACCGTTTAAACAAAATCCGCCGCGTTTGCGGACTCGATTTGCGCGTGTTCGATATGGCTGTAACTTTCCGCATTCTGCGCGTATTATACGAAAACAAGACGAGGTAATTTTTTGAAAAATATAACCCGTAACTTAATAGCGGCTTTTGTTGCGCTGATTATCGCGGCGGCGGCTTTCACCGCGGGATTTTTTACCCGCAAATGCACTCAGGGCAGACAGCTTACCTCTTTCGAATGGGCGCTGGGCGTGATAGAGGATAACTATTACTTCGGCGGCGCGGAGGGGCTTTCAGACCTTTCGCTTTCCGCTATTGCAAACGGCTATTTAGACAGATATTCCGAGTACTTCACCGCCGAGGAGTACGCGCAGACGGTTGCAAGCAACTCGGGCTCGAAAAGCGGAATAGGAATTTCGTACTCCTTCGTTGAAAACAAGGGAATTTTTATAAACACCGTAATGGGCAACTCGCCCGCGTATGAAAGCGGACTGCGCGCGGGTGAATGGCTTGCAAGCGGCGAACTTAAAGGACAAAAGACGGAGTTTTCAAGCTCGGCTGATTTTCAGAACTTAATAAACGCCGCGGCGGACGGCGAGGAAATTTTGCTCACGGCAACCGACGGTTCGGATTACACGCTCGCAAAAGCAGAGTACACCGCAAGCTATACGACTATGTACACCAACAGCTCGCAGTGGTATTTTTCGGACGCGGCGAGCGGCGGTCTTGCACTGATTGAAAAGGACACCAAAGAGATGGGCTTTCTGCCAGACGGCTTTGCTTATATAAGCATATCGCAGTTTTACGGCACGGCGGCAAAGGAGTTTGCAGCCCTCGTTGAAAAATTCAACGCGGCGGGCTGTACTTCGATGATTATTGATTTGCGTTCGGACGGGGGCGGCTACGTCGATTTGATGTGCGAGATTGCAGGCTCGTTCACCGACGGACAAAAGAAGCCCGCTATGGTCGCGCGCGACAAAAAGGGCAAAACCGTAATGTATAACTGCGTTCCCGCGCCCGCAAACCGCAGAGTTTCCGCGGATACAAAGGTTTATGCGCTCGCGAATTCGGGCACGGCAAGCGCGTCCGAAGCGCTGCTAGGCGCGTTAATCTGCTACGGCGCACTCGATTACGGAAATATTTATCTTTCCGACTACGGCGCGGACTATATAAGCTGGCTTGAAGCAACCGGTCAGGAAGTCAAAACAAAGCAGACCTACGGCAAGGGGATAATGCAGACGACCTTCGTCAACGACAAGACGGGCGAGGCGCTGAAGCTTACCACGGCGCAGATTTACTGGCCCGACGGCGAAACCTGTATCCACGACAGGGGGATTAAAGCCGAGGACGGCTTTTTTTATGTAACTACTCAACCGGAGATTTTACGTTTTTTATGCGGCGCGCGGTAATCAGCACGCACACCAAAAACCCCTCGTCCGTGCGCGTAACTTCAACCGAGGCTTTGCCCTCGGTTTCAAAATACTCGTCGGTAACTCTCTTCAAGTCCGATAAAAACAGCTCGCGGTCGGGCTCGGACATATCGTCCCTGTCCAACGAAATAACGGAGTTTACGCTTTGCGTCATAATTTTTCCCTCACTTTTCTTTTAATATATCCGTTCAGCCCGAAGTAGGGGCGCATAACGTTGCACACCCCCTCGCGCTTGCCCGCCACGTTTTCGGCGGCGATTTTAAAGGCTTTCAGCGTTTCGCTTTTCCACCTGCCGAGCTGCAGCGACAAATCCTCGGGGATTACCGCTTTTAAATTCATTCTGAGTAGCGACGCTATTTCCTGCGCGGTCATAACAGCACCCGATAAAATCTGTCCGCCGTTCAGCTTGTTCACTATAAGTCCCAGATCCTTCATTCTGCCGTCGGCAAGCCTCGAACGGCAGAAATCCGCGCTCTTCACCGAGGGCGCGTAGGGGTCGGTTACGATAATCGCGCAGTCGCAGGCGGAGGGGGCGATATTGTCGCACAGAATATAGTCGAAGAGCCCGTCCACCTCGTTTATCGCTTTTACCGCCGCCTGCCAGTCGGCAAGCCCCATCGAGGACATCAGTGAAAGATTTCCCGTGGAGGGGTGGGATACCAACGTCTGCTTCGCGCGGCAGGCTCCGCGGGCGTAGTCGGCAAGGGTGTACACCTGCATATTTGCGCATCCGCCTATTTGCATACCGCAGGCGGAAATCGTATCGCCGTCCACGATAAGGGTGCGCTCGCCCAGCCCCGCAAGCGCAAGCCCCAGTCCCGCGCAGCAGGTGGTAACTCCCGTGCCGCCCTTTAAACTTGTCATATAAATCTTTTTAGCCATTTTGTCATATTTTCTCCTTTTGCAGCCTTTTTTTAAATTATATATTATTGTAATAATCGAAATTTGGAAGAGTTTGTAAATTATTGTAATTTTTTCTTGGGCAATGTAATAATTTTTTATTACAAACCGTTAAATTTAATTGACAAGCGTAATTTTTATCTATATAATTGGGTACAGTTACAATTTATAAGGGATATTAGTAATGAAATTTAAAAAGAGATTAGCAGCTGCGCTGCTTGGAATATTATGTACGGGCTGTCTTGCGGGAGGTCTTACCGCCTGCAAAGCGAAGGGTCCCACGACCGTGCCCGACAACGCGACGACTTACCGTCTGGCATTGCCCAAGGACGGTTCGGCGCCCACTGCCCATACGGGACTTGAAAATATAGGTTATATGGCATACGCTCTGGATAAGCAGGACAGCTACCACGCGTACGCTATCGGCACTTCCAAGGTTATGGGTTACACCCAGACCACCAAGACGTGGAAGGATTATATGGACGGCGTAATGATTTGCTCGGATATTACCTATTCGACTTTCGTTTCGGCGGGAACTCAGGCTTGCTTCGTGAACAACGAGGCTTATATGCGTTCTTCGTCCGAAAAGCCGTCAAGCTCCACGAGCGGAACTACCGCAAAGTGGAGAACCACCGAACCTACCTATTACACAAAGGACAAATATTTAAAAACCTACGGTGAATTTTCTACCGAACTTTCGGTATACGTTATAAATGCGGATACCATTAAAAGCTGTGGAGAGGTTGTCGTTAACGAAGACGGCACCTATTCACAGTCCTTTTCGTTAAACGAAGAAGCGGCTTGCTACTATCAGTACGGTATGAAAACGCGCGGCGACCTCAAAGGCTACCCCGTATTCAAGAGTATTGATATCACCTTCACCTTCGACGGCAACTGGACGGTTCTTTCCAGCAAATGCCTTGAAAAATCCAAGCTTGCTCCCAACGCGATAGGCGGTATTCCCAACGATTCCACTTCGAACGTAACTACGACCTTCTCGTACGGCGAAGAAAATTTCGATACCGAGCACTACGGCTATTACGAAAGCTACTATAAGCAGTATATAGGCAAACTGGGCGACGGAACCACACCCCCTCCTCCAAGCAACGAGGTTGACGTTATGAAAGTGCTTGCAAGCGCGTTCGGCGGAGTAATTTCGGGCGGCGAGCAGTTCAACGCAGAGCTTACTTTAGGTCAGACCGATTACGACGGCAAAATTTATCTGTCGCTTGCAAGTCTTGAAGACGTTCTCAACAATATCGACGCGCGCGTTGCGCTCGGCAAAAAGGGAAGCGGCAAGCAGGATCTGTATATCGATTTTGCGGGCGGCGACGTAAACGCTTATTACAGCGACGAATTTGCAATGACTTTAAATATCGACGCGGTTTCTACTGTTATAAACCAGTTCAGCGACTGGGCTGCGAGGTTTAAAAAGGACGGCGCCGCGGCGGCTTCGTACGCTTTGACCGACGAACCTGAAAACAACCCCGAAGAACAGGCGGGCGGACTGGATATATCCTCGCTTTTGGGTCAGCTCAAAGTAGAGGCGGACGACACCACGGTTACCGTTTCGATTGAAACGGACGACCTTATGGGCACGGGCATAGGAGTTAAACTCTATCTGCACTGCGACAGAGGCGACGGCGATACTTACATATTTAATAATATAGAGCTTGAAAGCATTTCCTACGGCTCGGATTCCATCGATTTAAAGGCTAAAATTACACCCGACAAGGACGGCACGGTAATCTCGCACGACAAGGCGCAGGCTCCCGCAGACCTTGCGGACTACGCAAGCGGCATTTACTCGATGCTCAACTGCGATACGCTGAAAGTTTCTCTGAATCTCGACGGCGGCAAGCAGGAGGTTATAAGCGCGTTGAAGGGACTGAACGTCACCGCGGACGCTTACGTTGAACTCGGTTACGACCTTGCAACCCGCGTGGACATCGCTATCGCATACGCCGACCTCTCGGCAGAGCTTGCTGTATACTACGGCAACAATATCGACTTCAAACGCTACGGCAATATATATATTGATTTATTAAAGGTAAACGGCGAGGACTGCAACGCCAAACTTTACTGCAATATCGACGGCACGGTTGACGCCGTGAAGCAGCTTCTCGACATAATAAACAGAAATACGGCAACCGCAAGCCTTACGGAAGTTCGGAGCGAAGAGGCGGCTAACTCGGTTGCGGCTATGATTAACGGAATACTCAACCTCAAATTCGGCGAAGTACTCGGCGATATTTACGCAAACAATTCGCAGATCCGCGTATCCGCCGACGTCGATATGATTATCGGCGCGCTGGGCGTTGACGTAAACGGAATTAAATTCGGCACCGCCGCGCTTGCGCTCGGTCTTAACGACGGAAAATCAAATCTTTCACTCTCGCTTGCGGCGCTCGGACTTTCAATCAACGTCGAGGGCAGCGACGAGCAGATAGTCTTCCCCGAAAAGGCGGATTACCTCGACGCAGTTGAAATCGTAGAAGTAGTAAAAGCCGCGGCAAACGAGGCTAACGCAATAATCGACGCGCAGTCAATCGCGTTCGATATCGACTCGCTCGTAGTAATCGACGGCGTGGCTATGCGCGTTATCGGCAAAGGCGAGGTTGACTGGGCGGACGGACTTAAAGTGGCAGTCGACGCGGTAATGAATATCGCAAACGGTGTTTTGTCCGACGAAAAGGACGAAGTTGCGCTCAGACTGTTCTACGACCAAAATGCGGAAGAGGGCGCGCCCTTCATTAAGTTCGCGGTAAATAATCTGGGTATGGAAATTTACTCGAAGGATATTTCCGATACGCAGAACCTTATCCAGAATATAATTGACAACGTAAACCTTTTATTGAACGGCGAAAAGAGCGGCAACGCGGACGCGGAAACTGCGGTTCAGCTTTACAGTGCCGCGGCAGAGCTTGACGGCGTAAACGCGGACGAAGAGCTTGAGGAAATCGTTGAAAACGACAACCTCCAGAAGATTCTTGCCGTTGTTCTGGGAATAGTAAAAGACCTTACAATTTCCACCGAATCCAGCGTTGACGGCGGAAGCGTAAACACGTTGCTTATACAGCACGCGCTGTGCGGCAATATCACCCTTAAGGCGGACGGCGGACTTTCGCTCGAAGCGGATATTACGAATAAAAACGGAACGCAGATCTGCAACGTAAAAGCAGGCGTTACGGTCGGCGACAGCTCAACGCTTGCGGAAGTAAGCGAAACGCTCGACGGCATAGTAACCTACTCGACCGAGCAGATGGAATATGCGTTCACGAAAATAGTTTACAACTATCTGTTCGCGGTAATCGAGGACCTTTCGGTTGAAAACACTCTCGGCAGCAACACCTACGAGGTATTGATTAATCTTAAAGGCGCAGACAGTGCAATTCCCGCGCTCAAAGACGTAAACGTTATCGCGAAGCTGTACTACACGCAGGGACTCGAGGGCGAAAAGGTTGCTAAAAACAAACTTGTTGAAATCGACCTCGATTTGACAATCGGTACGGTTACGGCTAAGGCAAACGTCAAATACAACAACGAAAAAATTTACGTAAGCCTTGACCAGATAGGAAATACCAGGCTTGAACAGGTTAAATTCTACGCTGCAAAGAACGATATGTATACGGCAGTGGAAGAGCTGGTTAACTTAATCACCGACGAAAAGGTGATTGCAAGCCTTACAGGTCTTTTCCACCCGACCGAGGCTGCGGCGGTAAGCGCGGTTGCAACTCAGGCTGACAGCAGCGAGATTTCAAGCCTCGTTTCAAAGGTTATAACCTTTAACCTTGCAAACGTTGTAACTCTCCGCAAGGTTGACGGCGTGAACACCGCAACGGTGAACGTCGACGAGCTTTTAAGCTTAATCGGTGCGGATCTGGGCTATGCGATAGGCACGGCGAAAATCGGCGTAAATCCCGTAACCCACGCGATAACCGGCGGCATTACGCAAGGCGGCAGCGAATGGGCAACTCTTACGGCGCAGGTTGCTGAACAAAGACGCGATTTCGACGGATGGCAGAGCGATTACATAGATATCGGTTTCATTTCCAATTTTATCGGCGACCTGACAAAGACCGCGTTCACAAACGGCGAGCTGAACACGCTGTACACCCTCAGCGGAAATATCGATATAGATATAAGCTACGCTTCGATAATAAACACGAGCGTAAATATTAAAAACGTTAAAGTTACCGCAGGTCTTGACGAGCAGAACAAGTTCTACCTCACTCTCACGGGCGAGCTGCAGAGCAGTTCGTATATGTTCCAGACTGTTGCGCAGAAGTGGAATATTGCGATAACCTATTCTGACGGTTATATAACTCTGGGCAGAGAGGTAGGCACGACGAGCGAAAAGTTCAAGGTGATGACCCTTGACTATCTGCTTTCAAATCTTCTTCACAAAGAAAATTCGCCTATCCGCTGGCTTTTGGGAACGGGCGATACCCCTTGGGGACTTATCGCAAACAACGTCAAACTCAACCTCGGCTCGGGACTTACCAAGCCTCAGGAATACTGGCTGTATAAGGAAAATATCCCCGAACCCGACGAAGAAGTTAAAATTACCGAGTTCAGACTCGGAGAAATTCTTGCGGGACTGAAAGTGGTGCTCGGCGGCGAGGTGCGCGATAACTTCGGCGACGGCGCAGGTGCTGTGCTTGCGGGA
>JAIEAS010000002.1 GCA_029071285.1 Clostridia bacterium | reverse complement strand
GCTTCATATGTTTTTAAATTCATATGCAAAATAAAACGGCTTAACCAAAAGGTTAAGCCGTTTTTGTGTTGTGGTATTTAACTTTATGCAGCTTTTTCAAGCAGTGCGTAGCAGAGGTTGGGGTCGCCGCTTGCTTTGGCTATTTCGTGATTACCTGCGGCGAGATCATCTATAACTATAAGTCCGTCGTTGTCCTCGTCTTTATAGGTTTTGCCGTCGACGTTTAATTGTCCGCCTTTATTGCCTATTTTAAGTGTCAGCTTCTGCTTGACGGTGGTAGTAAACGTTACGCTCGTACTCGACTCCAATTTTAACGGCGCATTATACGTGGTGCCGTTGTATTCAAAGCTGCCGCTCGAGTTATACTTACCGCTTACGGTAAATCCAGCGTTAGTAGCAAGCGAAGGTGTGTCTTTGGTGAAGATTGCAACCACGGTGCTGCTTTGCAAATCATCAATAGCGTCTTCCGCCTCGGTAAGTTTGGTTATATCGCCTACAAGCGTTTTCTGCGCTGCGGTCAGATTGTCGTAAGCCGTGCGCGCCGCCGCAACGGTGCCTGCGTCTGAAAGCTGAACGTCTGCTTTTGCGGGAAGAGCCGCTATCATATCTCTTACGTCGTAAGGAGCAAGAGCCGCTTTAAGCTGGGTAATTCCCGTAGTTACTTTACTATAATCAGTAACTTCGCTTTGCTGAGCGGAAGTAAGCGTTTCATAAGCGGACTTAACGCTGTTATAGCTTGCAAGCAACGCTTTTATATCCGCTTCGGTGCTGACAGTCGATGGATCGGCTAACGCGCTGATCTGATTGTTTACTGCCGTAACTGCTCTGTTCGCCCACGCCGTTTCTGCAGCGGTAAGGGTGGAGTAGTTGTTTACGCTGCTCTTCAATGCCGCAGGAAGATTGTCGTAAGCTGTGCGCGCCGCCTGAATATCGGGATAGCTGTCGTCGGTAACAGTGCCTATTGCCGAAATAAGGGTTTGCACGTTCTGAACCAGAAGGTTGTTGTAGGTTGTCTGCGCGGTTGTAAGCTTGTCGCGCTGACCGGGATGAGCTGCGTCGAACGCCGCAATTTCGTCTCCGCTCAAAGCGTTCAGTAAAGTTTGCGCGGCAGTAATTGCATTTCTGCTTGAAAGGGTTACGGTGCCTATTGCGTTGATAGCGTCGTTCAGGTTATCGAGCTTAGCCTGTGCTGAACCCGCCGTTGATTTGAAAGTAAGGTTTGAAATGGTTACTTCTTTAGCGTTATTGCCGGTACGGGTAGCCGTTCCCGAAGAGATACTGTACGTTCCCGCGGGAAGTACAACGCTTACGTCCGAGCCCTTGCTTACGTAAACCGTTCCGTCTGTTTTTACAAGCTCCGCCAGATAATCGTCAGAGCCCGCCGTAGCTGTGAACGAAACTTCCGCTTCGGTAGCCAACGTAAAGGTAATAATCTGTCCTTTGCCCTTTACGCTTCCGTCTTTAGGGGTTGCGTGGAACATAACTCCGTTAGAGCTGTTGCCCTCAAGCGTGATTTTAAGTTCGCCTTCGTCGGGTACGGGAACCGCCGTTGTGGGCGTGTTCTGGACTACGTTGGCTTTAAAGGGAGTAGTAGAATCTTTTTTAGGATTGTTGTTGTACCAGCCGATTACGCCCGCGTACTGCATAACCTTTAATCTTGCGGTTACGGAGTCGTCCAGAAGGCAATCGCTCTGTTTGGTCGTTGTGTTGTAGTAGAACAGGTTGGGGTCGGTATCGAAGTTAGCCAGGCTCGTGCCGTCGCGGTAAACGCAGTTGTTTGAAACTTTTTCATCGCGTGATTTAGCTTCAACGTACGCGCTGCCCGCGCCCTTGTTGTCGTAACAGCCGTAATAGGTGTTGTTCCAGGCTTTTGCCTTGCCGCCTTTTGCGTTTCTCGTTATCTGTTTGCTGTTGTAATAATAGTTTGCCTCGGTGAACAGATAGCAGGTGCCTTCGAGTCCGTGAACGTAATCGTTATTGCCGTCGTCGGCAGTAGTGATATAGTTGTTATAGAAGTGTACGTTAGCGTTTCTTAAAAGAGGCACACGCGCCTGCGCGTTATTCCACCAGTTATGATGGAAAGTAACGTTGTATTGGAAGTTGCTTGTTGACGCGCCGACGAGGTTTGTCTTATGGCAGTCGTCAAAGTAGTTGTACGAGAGGGTGAAGTACTCGCCGCGCTTGAAGTCGCAGCTGCCGTCGCCTTCAGCCTTGTCTGAGTCTGTTGACGTGTCTCCGCAGTAGCCGGGAAGGAATACGTTGTTGTGTACCCAGCAGTGAGCTACGGGAGCCTTGGTGTATTCGGAATTGGGTTCCTGTACGTTGCCCTCCATACCGATAGCGTCTTCGGGATAGTTCGTGAAGGTTAAATTTCTTACTTCGAAGTTAGAACCCGCCTTCGTGGTTTTGTAGTTCGTATCGTTGTTTACAAGGTGGAAGCCCCAGCCGTAAATTGTTGCGTCTTCGCCGATGCCTTCCAGTGTAAGGTTTTTAGCGCTTACCATACGCGCCATTCTGCCGTTGTCGCCCTTGGTTCCGCCGTTTTCTTCCGAGTCGTAAACGGTTAATCCGTCAATAAGCGAAACGCGCGCGTCTTCTTTGGACTTGCCCTTTTCAGCGTTTACGGTGCCGATAAATCTTATAGCAACCGCTCCGTAAGTATTGCACAGTTTGGTTATGCCGTAATTGTTTATCTGACCGCTGTAAGCTCGGTTGTTGAGCAGCCAGCCGATACCTGCTTTGCCCTGATAGAGGTACTGGGTTAAATCTACTTGCTGACCGTCTACGTAACCCGTCTTTACCGTGTTTTTGTTTGCGTCGGTTACGTAAATTACGAGGGCGTTGTCCTTTATCGTGCCGTCGTCGTAGTACGCGCCTACGCCTTCGGTGTGATTAAAATGAGCGTAGCCCGAACGGTCGTATTCAGCAACCGAAACCTGGTTCAGCTCTATTTCGCTGCCGCTCGAGGGCTGAATTTTTACGTCGTAATCGCCCGCCGTAAGACCTACCGCGTCAACTCTTGCAACGCTGTTGCCTACCGTGCGGATAAGCTCGCTGTCAACGTTTACCCAGGTGCTTTCGCCCGAAAGTTTGTACTGAACTGAAGCCTGCGAGGGTGCGCCGTCAGTCCATTCAACGTATAAGCTTTCGTTATTACCGCCGTAAGCCTTAATTTCCGAAGCGAGCGGCTTCCATCTGGCAACGAGGGTTATGTCCTTGGTGATGACGTTTTTAAAGTCGTACTTTGTTTCGCCGAGGTACCAGCCGAGGAACTGTGAGCCGGCTTTTTCGGGCGTAACCGAAAATGCACATTTTCCTTCTTCAACCGACTGGGGAGCAACCGTGCTGCCGCCGTCCGAATTGAAGGTTACAGTGTATCTTTTTGCAACCTCGCCTGCAGATTTGGTTTTCCACTTAGCGTAGAGGGTGGTGTTCTGCGTGATTTGCGTCGAGCCCATTATGAAGGGAATTTCGTAATCCTCGTCCATATACCAGCCCAAAAAGATTTTGGTGTCGGTGTTTGCGGGTGCGTCGACCGAAACGGTTCCGTTTTTGTCTACCTGAATAGCGGGATAAGCCGTACTGTCAACGTTTTCAAAGCTGACGGTGTATTTAACGGTTTCACCGGGACCGGGTTCAACGGGCGAGGGACCGGGTTCTTCCGGCTTGCTGCCCGGTTTATTGCCGCCGGTTTTGCAGGCGGCAACCGACAGAGCGAATACCACCGATAAAACGGCAACTATAAACAGTCTTAACGTGCGTTTGATAGTTTTCATCTTTTCTCCTTTATTACTATAAATGTAATTATTTTAATTATATCACGCTGAGATTTAAATAGTATATATATGGTAGTAAAAGCAGTATGTGCAGTTTGCACAAATAGGTTAACAGTTAACAAATTTTGGTTTTTATTAACAGCCTATGATAAAATAATCCCCTTTGACAATCGTCAAAGGGGTAAAGCTCAATTATAGTTTCTTGCGCCGAAGATGTTCGTGCCGAGGCGTATGGTATTCGAGCCCTTTTCAACGCACAGCTTCCAGTCGCCGCTCATTCCCATCGAAAGGTACTCGAAAGTCCCGTCGTTAAGCTCGTCGTAAAGCTTACGCATATCGCCAGCAAGCTTTTGCAAAAGTCCGATATCGTCCGAAAGCGGAAGCATAGCCATCAGCCCTAATACCTTCAATGCGGGGAGGGCTTTTATGATTTTTAAAGCCTTTTCCGCCCCGGTGTAGCCGAAGCCGCCCTTCGTGGGCTGGTCGCCGATATTTATCTGCAACAGGACGTTCGAAGTAATTCCCGCGTTTTCGCTCTTTTTTGAAAGCTCTTCCGCAAGATTCAGGCGGTCAACCGAGTGGTACAAATCCACTTTTCCCAGCAGGTATTTTATTTTATTCGTCTGCAAATGCCCGATAAAGTGGCGGCGGGGGGTGCCTGTAATTTGTCCGTACTTGTCCTTAAATTCCTGAACGTGGTTGTCGCCGATATCGCTAATCCCCGCGGAAATTGCGCGGTTGATGTCCTCTGCCGTCTGCAATTTCACGGCGGCTACTTAATTT
>JAIEAS010000199.1 GCA_029071285.1 Clostridia bacterium | reverse complement strand
GGCGCGGTGGACGGCTACGGCAACGACATTCCCAACTTCCATTACGAGACGGTTATGCAGGTCATAGAGGGCTACGCCAAATCGGGGCTTGAAAATCCCGCGATAATAATCGACGCAAACCACTCGAACAGCAGTAAAAAATTCAAACAGCAAATCCGCATCTGCGAAGAAGTTATGCAGAACAGACTGTACGATAACGACTTCAAAAAATACGTTAAAGGCTTTATGATTGAAAGCTTTATCGAAGAGGGCAATCAGGCGGAGGACAAAATTTACGGCAAGTCCATAACCGACCCCTGCCTCGGCTGGAAGGACACCGAGCGGCTTATTCTGGATATAGCGGGGAAGGTCTGATATGACGGGCTATCTCGGACCCGAGGGGAGCTACTCGTACCTCGCCGCAAAAAAATTGCGCCCTCAGGGAGAATTGAAGGCGTACCAGAGTTTTCCGCTTGCAATGCAGGCGCTGGAAAATAACGAGGTTGAAGAAATTGTTCTGCCCATCGAAAACAGCATTAACGGCGGAGTTGCGCAGAATATGGACCTTTTAAACAGCCGCGAGGTCTGCGCGGTCGAGCACTGCGCTGTTGCGATTGACCACAGACTTGCAGCCTTAAAAGGTTGCGGGCTTAAAAATATAAAGCGAATTTATTCGCACTCGCAGGCGCTGGAGCAGTGTTCGAAATATCTGTTGAAAAATTTCCCTTCGGCAAAGCTGATTGCAACCCAGTCCACCGCGGCAAGCCTCGAACTGCTTAAAACGGACGAGGACGCGTGTATAGTCGGCTCGCATACCCAAAAAGAAGGAGTCGAGCTTTCCGCAGAAAATATTTCTGACGAAAAAAGCAACTTCACGCACTTTCTGCTTGTTCGGCGCGGAAAAATAAGCGGGGGAGCAAAGTCGCAGAAGGTTTACTTTTCGCTGACCTGCAAAAACGTCCCCGGCGCGCTGATTTCGGTTTTACAGCCGATAAAGGAGCGCGGACTCAATATGACCAAAATCGAGTCCCGCCCCGTAAAAAACTCGCCCGACGAGTACGCGTTTTTCATCGAGATAGAGGGGGATTATTCTGAAGAGAAAACTCGCCTTGCATTGAAAGAGATTGAAAGCCTTTCAAAATCCTTTAAGATTTTAGGGTGCTACTAAAAGAGTAAAAGAATTGCAAAGCAGCCCAGCCCCTGCAAAAATTTTACGGCGGTGAATTTAAGCGGGTTGACCTTTGCTTTTATAAGATAGCTCAGTTGTTGTAAAAGAATGGAAAGTCCGCCGAAGGTTATTAAAAATCCCGAAAGCGGAAGGGTGAGTTTTGCGCCCGTGCCAGACAGCGCGCGGCAGCCCGACGTCGCCTCGATAAGACCGAGGCACACCGCGGAGGCGGTATCTTCGCCGAGGAACAGCGATAAGAGTTTTTCAAGCGGAAGCAAAATATTGAAGTCGTGCGCAATCTGCCCCGCAACGCAGAAAAAGGCGATAAATCCGCCCGCAACGCACACCGAAATTACCGAGCCGTAAAAGGCGTTGTACAAAACGTTTTTATCCCGCACCGTGCGGCGGTATTCGCGTTTTTCACCCTTTTTTGAAATAAGACATATTATTAAGGCAATAACCAGAACGGATACGACGTGCGCTAAAAGGATTTTCCAGCCCGCGGATTTGTCGCCCAGCATTTTGACGCCGACGCTGCCTATTATAAACAGCGGTCCGCTGGTCGAGCACAGCGCGGAAAGCTTTTTGCAGTCGCGCTCGCTGACGGTGCCGCTGTCGTAAAATTCCGCAACCGCGCGCGAGCCTGCGGGATAGCCCGAAAATATGCTCATCACGAAGCATATCGCGGCGGCGGGAGGAAGTCCGAAAAAACCCGTAACCTTTTTAAGCGGCAGAGCGGCTTTTTCGGCAATGCCCGTTTTGATAAAAATCAAAGTAATCACCATAAAGGGGAACAGCGACGGCGCGACGCATTCCGCCCAGAGCGCAAACCCCTTAAAACAGCAGGTTATATACCTCTCGGGAAAGACCGTGAACGCGCCCGCCATAAACACGAGCGCGGCGGAGAGGATTGTCCAACCGATAATTTTAAAAATTTTCATTCACTATAAAATTATTTCAAAGGAGCTGAGGTTATGAGTAAAACTTTGGGACTTGCGCTCGGCAGCGGCGGAGCGCGGGGAATAGTTCACGCAGGATTTTTGGAAGCTTTGGAAGAAGCGGGCGTAAAGCCCGATTATATCACGGGCTGCTCGATGGGCTCGGTAGTGGGCGGCTCGTACGCTAGCGGACTTACCGCAAAAGAAATACGCGAGGCGCTTTTAAGTTTAAGGTTTTTCGACCTCTTCGATTTTTCACCTGTTGCCATCACTAAAATGGCGCTTCTTCGCAGTAAAAAAATTTACGACTTACTTGCGGAAAACCTTAAGGTTGCCGAAATAGAAAATTTCCCCATACCCTTTAAGTGCGTTGCAACCGACCTTTTATCGGGAAAACTGCACGTCTTCGACAAGGGCGACGCCGCGCTCGCAATCGAGGCTTCGAGCACTATCCCCGGAGTTTTCCGCCCCGTTGCGTTCGAGGATAAACTTCTCGTCGACGGCGGCTGTCTGTGCCGCGTGCCCTTCGGACTGGTAAAGGAAATGGGCGCGGAAGTAGTAGTTGCGGTGGATGCGCTTATCAACACTTCCGAACCGGTTGAAAAGGTGAACAATATAGTGAGTATGATGCTTCGCGTTTTCGACGTTATGGACTGGCACGCTTCGTCCATTATCAAGGAGCGCGACAGCCATCTCTACGACCTGTGGCTCGAACCCGAGCTGAAGGGAGTTACCGCCTATCAGGTCAAGGATCTGCAGGACATTTACGACGAGGGTTACCGCCTCGGCAAAAAGAACGCACAGAAGATAAAAGATTTATTGGTATAAAATGGATTTATTCGATTTAAACGACAACGAAAAAAACGCAAAGCCCCTTGCGGAGCGCATGCGCGCAAATAACCTGAACGAATTTATCGGGCAGAAACATATCGTTTCCGAGGGCTCGCTGCTTCGC
>JAIEAS010000198.1 GCA_029071285.1 Clostridia bacterium | reverse complement strand
CGTCGAGCGTTCCGCCTGCGATAAAGTCGCGGATATTCTGGGGCAGGTTAAGGGTTGCGCCCGTCTTGCTCTTGCTCCACATATTTGTGGTATCAACTATAAGCGGGGTAATATTCCAGTTATAAGTTGCAACAACGTCGTCGCCCGTAACCTTTACTGCGCCGACTGCACGGCTGTATTTAGCCACACTCTTTGAAGAAGGATAAATCCATTTATAGTTTGTATCGGTAATTGTAAGCGTAGTCGAATAATTGCCCGCGCTCACGTTTCTGTCCGAAAGCTTGCCGTCTACTTTGATAATGTCCTTACCCACGGGGCCGTAAGTGTTCCAGTCGTCGCCCGAAAGGAAGTCAACAAAGTTCTGTTCTTTACCGTTAAAGGTTATTTGTCCGAGGGTGGGAATTGCTATTCCTTTTGCCTCTACCGTTACGGTGAACCAGTCGTCGCCGAGGATATAACCCTTTTCAGCTATCGGTCCGAGAACTATTTCAATGCAGTAATCACCCGCGTCTTTGGGAAGTTCGCCCGCGGCAAGTTCGTTACCAGCAACAGGGGTTTTACCCTTGTAATAGGTTACGGTGTAGTCCGTAATAGTCAGTCCGTCGTCGCCGACAACCTTTATAACGGAAAGGTCATAATGGTCGTTGCCGTCGTACTCAACGGTTATGGGAGTTGAACCGTCCTTGCCGTCCACGGTTGCGGTTGCAAGCACGTTCTTGCTGCCCGTCTTAAACTGGTCCTGAGGCGTTGCGCCGTTATCTAAAACCTCATAGTTCGCGTCATACGCGGGTTTGATATACGCTTCTACCTTATACTTCTTTTCGTCCGTCGGGTCGGTTGCCGCCTTGATATCGGCAAGCGTTACAGGCAATCCCGTCTTCATATCGTAGTACTTATACTCAACGTAATCCTCAAATTTTGTATCGGTAAATTTGAGTTTTTTAAGAATTATCGTACCCGAATAACTTGCGTTGCTGTACGGCTCTTTACTGTTTGTAAAGGCAGTAAACAAATTTTTCTTTGCAATCTCCCAGTTTAGAACTAACTTACTTGTATCGGGTGCGTTGAAGTTTGAAGTATTGTAAACTAAATCCGAAGACGATATTGTTGCGGTATAACTGCCGACGGTGCGTTCGCTGTCGCCGTCGTACATCGGGTCGAGAGTTAAGCCCAAAGGTAGTGAACCCGACTTTACGCGCACGGTTACGTAGTTGCCGTCATTATACTGAGGCGGGTTATTCTCGTCATACTCCGTCCAAGTCTTGCCGTTGTCGGTGGTATACTCCCACTCAACGCCCGACAAATCGAACGTGCCCTTTTCTATCTCCCAGTTAAGCTCTACGTCTATGGTAGATTGCTTAACGCCGCCGACGTCAAATTCAAACGTGGGGTCTGTTGATTTCAGCGCGACAACCGTCTTATACTTCCCGACTTTATCGCCGCTGTGCACCTGATAACCGCCCGAATATTTTGCGGTATCTACTACCACCGTAGTTGCGTCCGCCGTAGGTATCTGTATGGAAACTTCGTACTTAACGCCGTCTACCGTACTGCCTGCTTTCAGCTCGAACGGAAGCTTATCTCCGTCCTTTATCGTTGCACCCGCCGTGCCGTCTTTGGTATAAGTCCAGCCGTAAGTGCTCGGGTCTATTGTGGCAGACGTTACTGCAAAACTGAGCGTATTATTTTTGGTAATCTTATAGTTTGCATTAGCTCCCGTGCTGCCGTTTAGTTCCACGTAAAAAGTATGCGTCCCCACGGCAATATCGTTTGGCATTGTTACAGTTGTAACGTTGCCGGCGGTTGTACCGGTAAGGGTGTGAGATTTATCGTCATAGTAGATAAATAAATCCAATACTTCGCCCGTGGCTCGGTTGTCTGTGATTGTTATGGTTACGGTGCTGTCTCCAAACTTCCACTCCGCTCCGCCTATGCTGTTTACTTTTGAACTTGAGGGTGCAGCCGACAGAAGCTCCTTTTGAGTTATTTCAAAATCTACGGTTTTGGCTGCTGTGGTATTATCCGACCACTTATGGTTTGCGGAGTCGCGCAGGCTCAATGAAACGGTGTACTTACCAACGTTGGTTGCCTCAAAGGTGCCCATAGTGTCAGTAAGCGCCGCACCGCCTGCACCCGTTACCGTACAGCCTGTAGGCGGGGTTACGCCGTCCATACTTATATCCGTACCCGAATTAAAGTCCGCAAGCACGAAGGTCAATGCACTGCCCGAGTATTCCTGTGGAACAGTTACGGTCGGAATTGTAAGCGCTTTACGGTTTATTGTAAAAGTAAGAGTCTTTTCGCTTGTTCCGCCGCCTCCCCATTCTATACCGTTACCTTTAGCGGTTGCGCTGATATTGAATTTTACGGTATAAGTACCTGCTTTTTGTGCCGTAAGCGAGCCTTTTGATGCTGACGAATCTACGTTTAAAGTATAATCGCTTGATGAAATTGTATTTCCGTCAAAATCCGCTGCTGTTACAGTAGTTTCGATATTATAGCAAGCCGTTGAATACGTTATGCTTGTAACAGGGTCTGTATCTGTAATGTCGGGCTCGGCAAAAGTGAAATTGAAAGTTTTATTGGTTCCGTCATAAGTTTCTGGAGTTTTGTCCGTCGTCGAAGGGTCGTCGCCGATTTTTTCGACTTTTACGTCATAGTTAGTAAAGTTCAGTGAAGCCGAGTATGCATACGAACTGCCTTCATGTACGGCAAAATAAAAACAGTTGCCTGCTTGCATATTTTTATCTGCAGCCGTATCGTTATAAAGATAAATCGTGTTGCCTGAATGATGGTTGCCGCACTTAGCGGGTGGTCTGCTGCCGGATGTGTAAGTATAGAGACCGGTACCACCCGCCTGGTGTCCTCCGCTGAGAAGCGCCCAATCATATGCAATGGCTGTGCCTGCGCTGCCTACCGACCAGACATCTAAAAGTCCTGCCTCGCGCCCGTTTGGACCGGTCAAAGTCAGAGTATAACTCATTTTAATTTTATATACTGTATACGCTGGGACTTTTACGTTCAAAGTCATTGGTACAGATAAAGACGAATATTGACCACCTGTAATATTTGCCGATATAGAATCTGTACCGGCAGTATACGTAATATGGCTTGGAGCCGCTGATATCGGGGTGGTCGAACTGTTCGGTTTAGCGGTAGAGTGCACGAACTGTGCAGAGCCAAAAGTTACTTTAGGAGTGTTTGTAGCTGCGCTTGCCGTTTTTTGATTTTTAGGCAACATAAAGCCAACGCCGATAGCAACCGCCACCGCGCATAATACCGCAAGTATTACCGTCAATAGATTTCTGCTTTTTGTTTTCATACATTCTCCTTATATTAGGGATAAAGCGGGCGGCGCGGGTTCCACATTCGCACTTGTCCTTTAAGATTTGCGCCGCCGCTTTTGCTCCCTCTCTTCGTTTACCTTAGGTAAAATCAGATAACGTGGTACGATTTTTTGCCCCTTTTGTCATTTCGACCAAGCGAAGCGCGTGGAGAAATCTTTTGCGGTATTGCGGCAGCAATACCGCAAAATCGTAACCTTGTTTAATAAGGCGAGTATTTTTACGCGTAATTGCTTCGCACGCGTAAAAAGATTTCTCGAC
>JAIEAS010000197.1 GCA_029071285.1 Clostridia bacterium | reverse complement strand
GAAATATTTTATGGGTAAAGTGCCGTGGTGCTGCACGCAGATATCCGCGAAGAACTCGGGCAGGTGGTGCTGCTTTTTAAGCTTTGCGCCGTCCTTTGCGTGCGAACGGATTATATCGACCGACAGCTCGGGCGTAAGCTCGGAGTGGAAGTTGTAATCCGACTGGTTTTCGGTAAAGTACTCGGGGTTCTTTAATTTACCGACGTCGTGATAGAAAGCCGCCGCTCTCGCAAGGTCGGGGTCGTCGCCTATTTCCCTTGCGCACGCTTCAACGAGCTGTGAAACGACGACGCTGTGGTTGTAGGTGCCGGGGGCCTGGTCTTTGAGTTTTTTGATAATCTTCGCGTCGCTCGAAGTAAGCTCTCTCAATCTGAAAACGGTTAGTTCCTTGAATACCCATTCGAACACGGGCAGAACCAGCAGGAACAGCATTACCGAAAATACGCAGTTGAGCGCGCCGTATAAAAGGTGTTCCAAAGCGCTGTGCACGGTCATTCCCGCAGGAATGTGCAGAACCATACCGATTGTTTCAACGGGAATCAGAAGGCACACGCCGACGAGCACGGCGGCGATTCTCGTCTTTATTTTGCGGCAGAGGAATACCGCGACTATTCCGCCGCAGAAGGTACACAAAAAGCTTGTGTACGCGTCGTACATCTTCTGAACGGTGTCGTCTTCAAGACCGGTTATGTTGGTAAACCTGTCAAGCATCAGCATAATCAGCGCGAAAATCGTGTTAATGAAAATGCTGTCGCGCCGTCTGAAAAGCATTGCCGCCATCATCGCAACGAACGCAAGGGGACGCGCCACAACTGCGGGGTGGGGATTTTCAGTGCCGCCGCCTACGTTAAGATACTTGCCTATAATAAAGGAAAGCATCATAGCGGCGTAAAGAATTAAAAATATTTCCGTTATTTTTGAAACTTTGGTTAAAACGTACTTGTTTTCAAAGAAGAAATAAAAGTACAGTATAGCCGTAAGCAATAAGGTTATGACAACTATCAGAATTATGTTTTTGGCGTTGTCGTGCAGGTAGGCGCCAGTTGCGGATTTGCTGTTTATGACAATCATTAAAACTATCATAACGAACAAGCCTATGTTTCCGCCGATAAACGCCAGAAGGCTTTTTAAAATATCCTTATTGCTCAGTTTTGTTACCGTCACCATTACGGTTCCTCCTCTTGTCGTCCCTGTCGTACGCCCTGACTATTTTCATAACCAGAGGGTTGCGGACGACGTCCTTATCGGAAAGGTAAATTATATCTATGCCGTCGACGTCCTTTAAAACTTCGGCGGCGTGTTCGAGCCCGCTCGATTTTCCGTTCGGCAGGTCGATCTGGGTAATGTCGCCCGTTATCACCATTTTACTGCCGTCGCCGAAGCGGGTCAGAAACATCTTCATCTGTTCGCGCGTGGCGTTCTGCGCCTCGTCTAATATTATAAACGCGTTTGAAAGCGTTCTGCCGCGCATATACGCTAAGGGCGCGATTTCAATCGAGCCGCGCTCGATATACTTAGCGTAGGTTTCAACGCCCAGCATTTCCTGCAAAGCGTCGTAAAGAGGACGAAGATACGGGTCTACTTTGGTCTGCAGATCGCCGGGGAGAAAACCCAGCTTTTCGCCTGCCTCGACGGCGGGGCGGGTGAGAATGATTTTTTCAACCTGCTTCTGCTTCATTGCCTGAACGGCAAGGCACACGGCAAGATAGGTCTTGCCCGTGCCCGCGGGACCTATGCCGAAGGTTACGCCGCTTTTTTTGATTGCGTCGACGTAAGCCTTCTGCCCCACGGTTTTGCACTTTATCTGTTTGCCGCGGTAAGTTACGGCAACGGTATCCGACGAAAGCTTCGTAATGTCGCCCGCCTTGTTTTCGTGGGCTAGCTCTATGCAGTAGGCAACGCGGTTTCCGTCCACCGCCTCTCCGTTTTCAGCCAGAGTTAAAAGACTTTGCAAAACGGACGCAGCCTTCGCGGCGTTATCCTCCGCGCCCTCGACTATAAAATCAAGCCCGTCCACGCGGATTAATACGCCCAGCTCCTTCATTATATTATTGAGATTTTCGTCAAAGGTTCCCAAAACCTTTTGAAGCTTGTCCACGCCGCCCGCGGAAACCTTTTTAACCGTTTTTTCAGTCATAAATTATTTTTATCGGAAAGCACGAGCTTTGCAAACGCTTCGAATGAATACCCCTCTTTGCTCGGATAGCCGCCCGCCGCATTGAAAAGGCAGGACGGGATTTCTTTCTTTTGGATATTCTTTGCCATACACAGCGAGCAGCCCTTTTCGTGGTTAGACGGATGAAGGGGACACTTGCGGTCGTTACACGTGCAAAATTCGCTCAGATTGTTTTCCATAGTTTTCCAGATTAATTTATATTTATACTTAACTTATGCAAATAGGTAAATTCTATTACGTACACCACTCCGCCGTCAACCTGCTTCACGGTGTGCCTGCGCGACAGAATGTTGTCTGCGTACAAAAGTGTCTGCGCGTATGCGGATTGCAGATTTTCGTCCGATTCTTCCTGTGCCGCATATTCTAAGCTTTGCGAACACTCCAACTCGCAGTAACCCGCCGCAAGGCAGTCCACGCGCTTTTCGTCCTCGCCCTCGCCCACTACCGTGTACGCGGAAATTAATGCGTCGCCCTGATTTACCCTGTCGCCCGCGCCGCACCGCGCGGTGCCGCAGATTGCGACGATATTTCTGACTACCCCCGCTCTGTCCGAAACGAGGGATGAAAGCTCGGCTTTGCCCGTGTGCTCCTCGTCCACCTGAACGTCGACGGTGAGAATACTGCCCCGCCTCTGGATATGGCAGAAAGTTACGTTAGGCAGAGCCAGAATTTTGCCCGTAGCCGCAGGAGCGTCAAACCCCGTGCAGAGGCTGAACTCCTTTGCACCCGCCTCGTAGATTATGCGCTTCACTTCTGGCGTAAGATAACTGCCGCTGCCGCTCACGTTTATTTTGAAAACGAATGAGTTTGAAACCGCAGCCGCTACGACGAAAACGAACGCGCCGACGACGAGTCCTATGCGGTTAACAAGCCCTTTTAAAAAGCCTGCGCGTCTGCCGAGGTTTTGTACCTTAATATTATAACACGACTTGGAAAAAATTGCAAAAACTTTTTTAAGGTCTTTATCTTTTACGCAAAACAGGAATTCCGCGCCCGATTTTTTGCAGTTATATACTCCGATCCCTGCTTTTTTCAGCTTTTTAATCGCGGCTTCGGCAGTGCAGACTATTGAAATTTGCGTGTGCTCAGTCAATGGTAACCCCCGTAATCGTTCCGCGTATGAATAAATCTTCCTCGAAGTATTTGCCGAGGGTAAGATTTTCACCGAGAAGGGTAATTCTGTTTTTTCTGAGGGTCAGAACTATTTTTTCAGGCGTGTACTCCGCCACGCCTTTTACGCTTCTGAAATATCCGCCGAACGACGGCACCACCGAAAAACACTTTAAGGTGTCCGCGCCCAGCTCTTCCATAATCTGTTCCAAAAGTTTCATATAATATTGTGTGAGTTTAAAATTCGCGGTATGCAAAAGCCGCGGCGCCTAGCGCCGCGGCTTCATAAATTTACTTTATTTTTTGTACTTATCAGACAA